>JBGOXQ010000119.1:0-6269 GCA_041479225.1 Bathyarchaeia archaeon | reverse complement strand
TCTATTCAAACCACATTTCCTCAACCAACTAGAAAACTATATAATCCATGTTAAGGTACAATTTTACGTGAGCAGAAGGACACACAACCAATGAAAATTACGCTAGTTAATCCTCCTTATCCCCCAAGCGCACACTCGCATCCACCCTTCATCCCACTAGGCATTGCCTATTTGGGCGCAGTCGCCGAAAAAGCAGGACACGAAGTCAACGTCATCGACTGCCAAGCAGAAAAACTAAACTACGACACCTACCGCAACCGCATCAGCGAAGTCAAACCCGACATCGTCGGCGTAACCGCAACCACCCTACTCTATAACTCAGCCAAACAACTACTCACCATAAGCAAAGAAGTCCACCCAAACTGCACAACCATAATCGGCGGAAGCCACGCAAGCTTCTGGGACACAAACGCCCTCAACGAATGCCCACAGCTGGACATCGTGGTCCGCAGAGAAGGCGAAACCACCTTCATAGAACTGCTACAGCACATAGAGAACAAACAAAACCTCGCAGGCGTTTTAGGCAGCACCTTCCGCACCCAAGACGGCACACCAGCACGCAACCCAGACAGACCCTTCATCCAAAACCTAGACTCACTGCCCTTCCCAGCATACCACCTGCTCCCGCTGGAAGCGTTCCGCCGCATGGGCAAAACCATCTTCCCCCTAACCACAAGCCGAGGATGTGTGCAATGGTGCGACTTCTGCAGCACCGTCCGCATGTTCGGCAGAGGATACCGCACACGCAGCCCAAAAAACGTCGCGGACGAAATGGAGATGCTGCAAAAAAAATACGGCGAAAGCCAATTCACCTTCTACGATGATGCGTTCACCGTAAACCGCGAAAACGTCATGCACATGTGTCAAGAACTCAAAACCCGAAAACTCAAAGTCCAATGGGACTGCGAAACACGCGTAGACTACGTTGACCAAGAACTCCTGCAAACCATGAAAGACTCTGGTTGTCTGGCAGTTTGGTTTGGTGTGGAATCTGGCAGCGACAAAATTCTTTGCCAAATGAACAAGAAAACCAAAAAAGACCAAATCCGAACAGCCTTCAAAATGACCCAAAAAACAGGCATGATGACCATCGCCAGCGCCATCATCGGCTTTCCAGGTGAAACTGAGGAAACAGCTTGGGAAACTATCAACTTCATTAAGGAGCTGAACCCAGACGATATAGGCTTCTACGTTGCCACGCCGTATCCGGGAACACCCATGTACGAGCAGGTCATCAAAAACGGTTGGCTCCGAATCACCGACTTTAACAAGTACGACACGGCAACACCGACTTTCGAGACACCCACGCTCAGCATGGACCGAATTCGCGAAATCCGCTATAAGGCGCATCAGCAATTTTATCTGCGACCAGCTTATGTGTTTAAGATGTTGCGGAGAGGCGGAACTTATGGCAGATCGGGACTGAAAACTTCTGCGGCGTATGCGTTGCGTGCTATGCATATTAAGTTGTCGTAGACTGCGAAACACAAATTGAATATGTTCTGTTGTTTTTTGTTACTTAGAGGTTATCTTGGCTTCGTGTTTGGTTGAGGTTGGGTTTTGTGGTTTTCTGAAGAAAACAATATATGGCTTCTGCCGTAGGAGTTACGTGCAGAAAAGGGCACACAGCATGAGAATTACGTTAGTTAATCCGCCTTATCCGCCGAACGTGCATTCGCATCCGCCGTTTATTCCGCTGGGCATAGCTTATTTGGGTGCGGTGGCGGAACAGGTGGGTCACGAAGTCACCGTTATTGATTGTCAAGCCGAGAAACTTGACTATGCAGCGTTTCACAGTTGCATTTCACGAACGCCATCTGATGTCATCGGAGTAACCGCTACAACGTTGCTTTACAAGTCTGCCATGCATCTGATTAACATAGCTAAGGAGGTTCAGCCGCAAGCTGTCACCGTCCTTGGTGGGTCGCATGGAACTTTCTGGGATGAGAACGCTCTGAACGAATATCCAAGTTTGGATGTTGTTGTGCGTAGGGAAGGTGAGCAGACTTTTTTGGAGTTGTTGGAGAAGCTTCAGAGCAGAACTAGCTTGAGTGGGGTTTTGGGTGTCACGTTCCGCAGCAAAGACGGCAAAATTGCTCGTAATGCGGATAGGCCTTTTCTTGAAGATTTGGATTCGCTGCCTTTCCCAGCGCATCATTTGCTGCCGCTGGATTCGTTGAAGCGTATGGGAAAAATCCTGTTTCCACTTATCACGAGTCGTGGCTGCGTTTACTGGTGTGACTTCTGCAGCACCGTGCGTATGTTCGGCAGAGGATACCGGATGCGTAGTCCGAAGAATGTGGTTGATGAGATGCAGCTTGTGCACGACAAATATAGCGTTGACCAGGTTACGTTCTATGATGACGCTTTCACCGTTAACCGTGACCGTGTGTTTAAGATTTGTGAGGAGTTGCATGCGCGGAAGCTGGATATGACTTGGGATTGCGGTACACGCGTGGACATGGTGGATCGTGAGTTGCTGAAGACTATGTATGATGCGGGTTGCATTGCGGTTTGGTTGGGTGTGGAGTCTGGTTCGCAAGCCATGTTGGGCGCGATGAACAAGAGCATCAAGCTGGATCAGACACGATTGGCGTACAAGACAGCGAACAAGGTGGGTTTGATGACGATTGCGAACACGGTTCTGGGTTTTCCAGGCGAAACGGAGCAGACGGCTTGGGAAACGATTCGCTTCATCAAGGAGCTGAATCCTGATGATGTCGGGTTTTATGTTGCTACGCCTTATCCTGGAACGCCAATGTACGAGCAAGTAAAGCGGAACGGTTGGTTGCGGGTTACGGATTTCGACAAGTATGATACTGCGGGTCCAACTTTTGAGACGCCTTGGCTGAAAATGGAGAAGCTAGCTGAAATCCGCTACAAGGCATATCAGCAGTTTTACCTGCGTCCAAGCTACATTTTTAAGATGATGCGCAGAGGCGGAACATACGGCAGATCAGCAGTGAAAACTTCAGCGGCTTACGCTTTGCGTGCCATGCACATAAAACTTTCCTGAGACCCGTGAAACACAAATTGGTAACTTTTTGTTGTTTTTGGTTATGGTTTGTTACGGAATCGGCAATTCCTATTGCTGGATTCTATAGTGTACTCTAGTGCTCGGAACAGTCTATAGCCCCCTCTATATATAGAAAACTGCATAGAAAATTGGGTTGCGATGGTTTTTGCCCGCTTAGTTATGTGGGTTTGCTGGGGTTTTGGCGGATGAAATTAAGGAGAGAGAAATGAGCCTTCAGAAACTCTAGCTGCTACCGCTTGAGTTTAACCGCCAGAGCTCTTTCAGCCCCGTTTTGTTGCCGATGCATTAAAGAAAAAAAAGAAAGAAGGGTGTTGGTTTTTGGTGGTTATTTTCGTCTTCGAAGTAGGACTGCGACTGCGACTATGGCGATGATGATGACGACTGCTGCAATGACGATGTAGTATTCAGTGCTTATTCCCGCACCAGAACCATTAGTAGGTGCCACCGATGGCGTTGCTACTGGCGATGCTGTTGGATTTGGTGTAGGCGTCTGGGTTGGAACTGGAATTGCAGTTGGGGCAGGGCTTGCTGCTAATGCGCTGACTGTTATATATGTTGAAGCTGCTGAACTGCCATAAGAGTTGGAACCTGCAAATGATGCTGAGATTTGGTAAAGCCCTGGAACAGGCGGTACCCAAGATATACCATAGCTTCCTTCTGTGTTACTTGTGGCATTGCCGATGATATCATAGTTGCCATTAGGATCAATAGCTGACAGCTGCACTACTACGCCTTTTGCATTTGTGGGGAACTCTTTTTGCATGTGTAAGTATTCCATCCATGCGCTCATGTTTGCGTCGCTTATTGCTGGTGTGTCTGGTTGTCCAGGTGATTGGTCAGTGACTGTGCCAGTTACTGTGAAACTTTGTCCTTGAACAATAGCTGTTAGGGGAGCTTCCACTGTTGTCTTAGAAGGTCCTTTTCCGAAGACTACCATTCGGTTGTCATATGCATTTACTGTGACAAGGTAGCCATCTGCGAGTGCTTTCACAGCTAGATATGAGGGCATAGACCACAGTTTCGTGCCTGTCATTGCGTCAAGTGCGAACAACTGTGCTCCTCTGTAGAGTGGCTCGTTTGGCGTGTGTTCGCTGTAACCGCAATAAACTGTGCCGCCTCCGACTATTGGACCATTGAACATGGGCCATGAGCCATAGGGTGTTTCAACTCCCGAGTTTCCAGCGTTGAACGACCATACCTTCTGTCCTGTTGTTGCATTTAACGCGACAATTGTTCCGCCGTAGTCTCCTTGATAAGTTATGCCATATGCGTTCGCTCCGAAACCGCTGTATTGAGCCCACGGGTTGTCCCTCGGATCGCTTACCCAGAGTTGAGCACCAGTGGTGAAAGATATGCCTACACGTTGAAGTGTCGCGGCGTTGAGTTGCACATAGAGTCCCTCGCCTGTTGCCACGCGGTTGGTAAATGTGCCGTCAAAGTCTCTGCGTATGGGTCCCCACAATATGCTTCCAGTGAGGATGTTTACAGCAGTTTCTAATGATGAACCGTTGTTCGGAGTATCCGGTGGAGTGGCAATGAGCAAAATTGTATTCGTCGATGCGTCGGCAGGCATGTTGTGCGGACCAGTCTGCGATAGCGTGAAAGGCTTTGTGCCTGGAGCTGATACGGTATATTGTAATCCAAGCGCCCAGTTATAGATTCCAGGCCTCCCAGGTCCCTGGAATGTGCCGCCACTCAAGAAGCCGTACGCTTGGAATGCTTTAGTTGAGTTCCACATTGTGATAGTAACATTGGTTGTTCCGCTTGCTTTCACGGCGTATACATCACCTAAAGGTCCATAGAAAACCTTGTCTGGGCTTGCGGTGGCGTTCGCGAGATAGTACAAGGGTGTTCCGCTGAAAGCGTCATAGATTACCCATGTGGTGGTGCTGACATCGTAAAGCATTGAGATGCCGCCTTGGCCGTTATACCCTTTTGAGTTATAGACCTGTGCAAAGTTGATGTTGCCGGTTGTGTTGCTCCATAATTGTTGTCCAGTTCGTAGGTCAACGCATGTGAAACCAGGGATGTTTCCTTTTTCTCCTGAGCTGCTCATGAATAGTCGGTAGTAGAGTCTGCCATTAACAATTAGAGGCGGAGTTGCCAATCCGTTGTATTGAATCCCACTGTAGAATCCGTCAGAACCGTAGCTTCCTCCGATAAGTCCACCATCTGCAATCGGTGCCATCCACGCAATGTGGGGGGCTAAAACAGCTTGAGTGTAGGGGTTGAAACCTGTCGAGTCGCAATATATTCTTCCACTCGCATCGTAGCCTTGTGAAAGCCAATTGCCTGAAATGCTGTACCAAGACCTGAACTCTTCAGATATAGGTCTTGTCCAATAATCTGTTGGGAGCGGAGCGTCTGGCAGCGGTTGAATTGGGTCTGTCTGCACTGCAAAGGTTGCCGTGGCACTGCTGGCCGAGTCTGTAACGTTGGCGCTTGAGAATGTTTCGCCAGGATAATTAAATTCTACAGTATAGTTTCCAGTTGCAGTAGGCGTGAAAGTAAGGTCATAAGCGCCGTTAGGGTCGGAGGTCAGACCTGTGGAAGTTTTTTTGGTTCCGTCCGGCTTTGTTATAATGCACTGGAAATTGTGGTAAACGTCAGCACCAGTTGGTGGGAAGGGTTGCAGGAAAATTCGTATGTGAATTGTCTGGGCAACCCCGACTGGATTAGGAATAGTAGATATGAACGCCCATGTCTGCTGAGTCCTGAGTTGCGCGGTAGCTGCGGGTGTAAAGGCTACAAATACTGATGTAAGCGAAAGAAGAAGAACAATGGCAAGTCCAAAGGAAGCTTTGTTTCCTCGAAATTTCAGTTTATTTATAGCAAGATCTTTAGACATTTAAGATTTGTCTCCTTTAGATGTTTTTCGTATTGCATTTTATTCTCTCCAAAAATCTTTCTCTAGCCTATGAAAGGGGTTAAAAGGGTATTTAACGAGTATTAGGTAGCACACCAACTTACATTTGCGAAAAACATAAGAAGTAAAAAGCTAGAAAATAACAAATATACTTACAAACCGTTGGCTGACAATTTCATGGATGAAGAAATAGCAACTTTAAATGATTTGGGCTTAACAATTGTCCAGGCAAAAGCCTATTTAGCGCTTGCGCGCTCGGGCATGTTGAGCATTGCGGCAACATCAAACATTTCCAAAGTGCCAAGAACAGACCTCTACCGAGTGATAAAGGAACTTGAAAAAAAAGGGTTAGTAGAAAGAGTCATA
>JBGOXQ010000118.1:0-6286 GCA_041479225.1 Bathyarchaeia archaeon | reverse complement strand
TCGTTTCCTTCTCCCAAAAGCGATTCGCCGATTAAGTATACTGGTCCGTTGTATTGGGCTACATCGTCTGCCACAATTGTCGGCATGCGATCAAGAATTTCTTTGAAATCGACATTGAATTCTTTCATCCATGTATAAAGTGTATCTCTGTGAATGTTCAAGGTCTTTGCTGTACCAGATATTGTCGGTTTATTCTTAGAGTTTGATTCTTTTTTGGCTGCTTCCGTCAACAGTTTTATCAGTTCTTCTTTTGATTCAGGTTTTTTAGCGTCAATACCCGACATTTATTGTTGTCTCCGCGTTGAGAGTGCCAACATGTTGTATATAAGACTGTCGGAGTGAAAGTTTTTTCTTGTTGGTGTACTCGGTTCTTGTAGTTAGTTGTCGGGTGTTTGTGAGGGTTGGTTGTGGTTGCGGTTTTTGTTTGGTTTATCGGTAACTCTATATATAGAGGTGAGTCTAAAGACTGTTTAAGTTTAATGTTTCAGGAGTGTTCATGTGGTGTCGCGTGCAGACTGGTTGCTTTTGGTCTTGATAATCTTAGGGATAGTTCTTTTCTTGTACGGTGCCAACACCTGGAATGAAGTTGTTGGATGGTTGGGTGTGTTTCTTTTCGTCGGAAGCATCGTTGGCTGGATTGTTGTTTTTGTTTATCGCTGGTTGGGAAGCAGGAAAACTCAGGAAGTTCAGAAACCGTAGATTCTGCTGTATTTTTCCTGCAAGTATTGCAAGTAGGGTTTAACGGTTAGTTCTGTTCCTGTTACTTTCTGGATTAGTTCTGCTGGGTCGTAGAGGTTGCCTGCACTGTAAATGATGTTGCTCAGCCATTTCCTTACGGGGTCAAGGTTACCGTTTGCAAGTTGCTTTTGCCAGTCTGGAGCATCTTGGCTGAGTTTAGTGGTGATTTGCCCTGAGTACATGTTGCCGAGTGCGTAGGTTGGGAAGTAACCATACAGGCTGCTTGCCCAGTGAGTGTCCTGCATCACGCCTTCAGAATCGTTCTGAATTTTTACGCCAAGGGTTTCTTCGTATTTCTGGTTCCAGACTGCTGGGAGATCGTTGACGTTGAGGTTGTTGTTGAAGAGTTCTTTTTCTATTTGGAAGCGGATTATGATGTGGAGGTTGTAGGTGACTTCGTCTGCTTCGATGCGGATTTTTGAAGGCTTCACTTGGTTGACTGCACGGATGAAGCGGTCTAAGTTGAGGTTGGCGAGGCTGGGAGCGGCAAGTTCATTCAGCTTGGGAAAGAGGGTGGTCCAGAATTCTTTGCTGCGTCCGATTACGTTTTCGTAAAGGCGTGATTGAGATTCATGGAAACCCATGCTGCATGATGAGCCAACTGGTTGGTACTTCCAGTCTTGGGGTAAACCTTGTTCGTAGAGTGCATGTCCCGTTTCATGTAGCACGCTGAAGATGCTGCTGGCGAAGTTGTCTAGGTGATAATGTGTTGTTATGCGCACGTCGTCGTAGTATCCTGTTGTGAAGGGGTGTTCGGTTTCGTCTAGTCTTCCTGCAGCGTTAGGGGAAGGTGGAGTTTCGTATCCTAAAGTTTGCATGAGGGTTTTGGCGATTTCGCGCTGCTTGTCCACTGGAATAGTCTGATGAAGCACGTTGGTGTCTGGCTGGTTTGGGGCGGTTTCGATTTTTGCCAGAAGTTTTCTGAGTCCAGTTTCGAGTTCTTTGAAGACTTTGCTTGTGGTTTCTGCGGTCATGTTTGGTTCGTAAATGTCTAAAAGTGCGTCGTAGGGGGTTTTGGTCTGTTTGACTCTTTGGAGGATTTCGGCGGCGTGCCTGTTTAGAGCGATGAGTTTTTCAAGTTCTGGCTTGAACAGGGCATAGTTCTGGGTTGCTTTGGCTTTCTTCCAGATATTTACGGTTAGGGCTTGTTGTTTGGTGATTGCTGTGACGAGTTTGGTGGGAAGTTTGGTTTGTTCGTCGTAGTTTTTCTTGATAAGGTGCACGTTGCGCTGTTCTACTTGGTTTCGCGAGTCATATTTTGGGTTTTTCGTGATGGCCTCAAGGAGTTTTCCCGTTGCCGGGCTAATGCTCATCTTGTGATGAATCTGGCTCAAAAGTGCAAGTTGTTCACTGCGTAGCTCACCGGCTTTGGGTGGCATCATGGTTTCCATGTCCCAGCTAACGATGGCTTCTGCTGAGCCGAGAATAATGAGTTGCCTGTTCCTTTCCAGAAGTTTCTTGTAGTCTGTTTGGAGGTTGTCTGGCATAAGTATGACCTATCTGTTTTGGGGTTTGGTTTCTTTTATGGTTTTGCTGGGGCTGTTGCTCTGCAGAGTCTATCCCCCCTCCCTCTGATTGATGAGCTTGTTTTGGGTTGAGTTTTGGTTTTCGGACTTGAAACGGGCGTATCGTCTGTGCAAAAAAGGCGTAAAATGTCAAAATCTGTCCTGCAAAGTCTTAAGAAAGCGGTTCTGGACTAACATGAGCAGTCTCCTGCAACATACACAAAGCGTCTATTTGGCTTTCGGCTTCTTGACTCTGAGCGTAACTAATACACCTGCAATAAAAGCAATTATCAGGGCAGCGACAACGATGAGCACATAGGGTAGAAGATTTGTTTGGGTCGGCTCTGGCTGGGGCTGTTGTGTTGCAAAAGGCGATGGAGTTGTGGTGGGTGATGGTGAAATGGAGGGACTTGGCGTATGCGATGATGTTGGTGGCGGTGGAGTTAGTATTGGAGTTGATGTGGGTGCCGTAGAAGGGGAAGCTGAAGACTCGGGTATTGTTATGGTTTGGGTGTTGCTCCAACCGCTTGATTCATGCACAAAATCACTTGTTATGATAGGATCTATGTGATCTGGGAGATAGTACGAGTATTCATACCCTAAGACTGCTTCCAGTTGAAAATCTACTTTATCACCAACGCGATAATGTGAAGGCAAGGATAACACTGTGTTTTCAGAACTTGACTGGGTAGGAAGAGAGCCAGAAAAACGGTATAAATAAGGATATTGCTCAGTCCAATCTTCTCCGTAGTGACCCTTAGTGCGAACATTATAGTATAAACTAGTGAAGTTGCCGTTAACTATTGAGGGAAAAGGTTGATTCTTAATGGTTACTTCTATTGTGAGATTGTCAACGTGGTAGCCAAGAATAGTCGTAGTCGTTGTTTTGTTAGTGTAAGGGTCTGTTGTGGATGTTGTAACTGGCGGTACATCATAAGACTTAACCACGTACTCCAAAGTGAATTGTGGAACAGAGGGTTTAGGAATCGCTTCTGAAGCATGCACTCCCACAACTAACAAAAACAGAAGCGTTATGACGGTTAAGGTAAGGAATGCTTTCTTCATTTGCCTCATAATCATATATGACTTCGTTGTTCTTAATTCTCCCTGAAGAACAAACTGTTCTCCCACAAGAACACCCCAGCTTCATTGTGACACTTCCTAGGTAAAATAGAGCAAGCCGGTTTTCAATGCTACAAAGGTTATTAATAGCAGAACCTCTCCCTCAACATTGAGGGTGACTGAAGTGCTGTTCGGACTCAAGAAAACGTTACATGTAGACTTGGGTGACTTGCATGATGAAAAAGAAAAACTCACCAGTTTCTTGAACACAAAACTCAAAGTAGACGTAGCCTACAGCCAAAACAAGCTGTCGATAGACTCAGAAGGGGTGACTCCAGAGGAACTGGAACGTGTAGTAAACAAATTTATCTACCATCAAAACCTGAACAGCTCACACTGGGTTTCTTTGGAAGGCAGAGTTGTCAAAATCAACAGTTTTGGCAAAGGCAATAAGAAACCGGAAAAGCGTTCCAAAAACCCAACGTCGCCAACATTTGCACATGGTTTCTAGATAGTTGAGCAGTTTGTATTGCTCCTTCCTCAGTCACTCGTCTGTCCAGTGCGTAGCAACCCCTGAGAATTCGAAAGAGTAGAAATCATTAATAGTATGAAAGTAAAATATTCCTACTGATAAAACATGACAGAAGAACCCGAAGTCACGACAATGAGCGAAAAGGGGCAGGTAGTCATACCACGGGCGATAAGAAAGGAACTCGGGATAAAGCCGAAAACCAAGTTTCTCGTCTTCGGCAGAGGGGACACCGTGATAATGAAGAAGCTCGAATTGCCCGACCTGAAGAAAGAATGGGAAGCAATCTTCAAGATGATGGACAAGAAGATGCTCAAGCTTTCAGACGAACAAATCCAGAAAGAGATATCGGTAGTTAGAAAAGAAAAACGAAGAACCAACAGATGATCTTGTGGTGCTCCGACCGGGATTCGAACCCGGGTCTTCGGCTCGAAAGGCCGGAATACTTGACCGGACTATACTATCGGAGCGCACCTTTTGAGAAGAGCACATGCAAAATGACGTTTCCCTCGAATAAACCTTACCCTTCACATCGCGGAGGGCTTATGGCGCAGGCTTTTTTTCTTTGAACAAAAACCCCGTTATCTGCTCCACCAACTTGCCTGTGGACCGCGACTTTTCTTCAAGGTCGCAGACGCGTTTTTCTATGTCGTTGGAGATGATTTTTCCTTCGATGCGGTTGGCTGAGCGGAACATAAGCAGCATGCGGAAGACTTCAGCTATGGCTTTTTCCTGCTCTTCTGCGGAAGCTTGCTTGATGCCTGCGCAGATGGAAAGCAGGTCGATGTAGTGTTCTTTGATTTTCAGTTCCTGATTCACTGACGGGTCAGTGGGAAAAGTTATAGCTAACGGATTTTTCTTGCTGAGTTCCGCGGCGGTTGGGAAACGGATGATTATGTCGCCTCGAATCCATGAGGAAACGAATTCTGTGACGAAGCGCCTGACATCTTTCTGCGAGAACAGGGTGACTGGTTCCTGTTGTTCCTGCGGTTTTCTGCGTATTTTGACTTTTATGATTTTCTTGTTCTCAGTGTTTTTTTCCGTTTGGCTTCCCCTCTAAACTGAGCCTGCTCGTCCTAAAGCTTCCCATGTTAACCTTGACTTAAACGTTTCCGAACTTCCTCTTGGGTAGGTTAGTAGGAAATCGTGGCTGTTGATGGAATTTTGCCCAGAACCTTCGCCGTTGCTTTTTCCACCTGCTCGCGGTTCGCCGCGTCCGTGTATACTCGTAGTATGTTGATGAATCCTTTGAGGGTCTCAAAAATCTTCGAAATATCACTCATCCGGTACATCGTCTTCTCGCCAGCGCTGCTTCTGCTGAAAACGGGAATTTCCATGTTCTCCATCAACGCGGAATGATGATACGGCACCGAAGGCACCGTGGGCACATCAATGACCACCGCTTCCGCATCAACGCCTGCTTCGCGTGCAATTTCTGCTTGCACCTGCTGTCTGTAGGCGTCGCGGCTGAAAATGTTGGAGATCATGGTGTCTTTATCGTAGAATGTTCGCTCGTACGCGCACTTCAGCATCCGCCGCCTCTCCAAATCCTCAATGATGCGTCTGGATTTTTCGCATTTCTTAGCCGCAGCCCAAACCGTGTAGTCATCCATAGCCAAGTACTCCTCAGGCGTCTTAAACGCCGTCAACCCAAGCTCCTCGTTGGCTTTCTCCATGGCTTTCGCCAGCATTATCTGCGCTGCCCTGCCCACGCGGTGGAAGTAGATGCTTTTGAATGATTCGATGCGGGCTATGATGAAGGATTCTAAAGCTGAAAGGGCGCCGAGTTCCACCGCCAGGTTCTCACCCAGCACATCCAAGGCGTGGATAAGCCTGAACACATCGATGAACCCGTATTCCGCGCCCGTGTGGTAAGTGTCTCGCACGATGAAGTCCTGCTTGTCCACATCCACCGCGCTGCTGATTACCTGATCCAGAAACGCTCGGTTTGGTTTGTGCAGTTTGCCAACGGCGAGTTTCGCGATTTCGCTTGGGCTGTAGCCCATCTTCGAGAGCTTATCGCCTACTTCGCTCTTCTCCACAATCCACGATGTCATGTCCTCATGCGTCTTATCCAAATCCCTTATCAGCAAATGCTCAAACACATGCGAAAACGGTCCATGCCCCACATCATGCAGCAACGCGGCAATCCGTGTGGATTCAGCTTCTTCGTCGGTGACTACGCGGGACATGTTTGGGCTCTCCATAACTTTGCCTGCTAAGTACATGACGCCGATGCAGTGCTCAAACCGCGTGTGGTTCGCGCCTGGATACACGTACTCGGAACCCGCCAGTTGCCGCAGCCTCCGCAGCCGCTGCATGGGATAAGAGTCGATTATGGCTTTTTCTGCTTCGGTGACGTAGACGTATCCGTGGACGGGGTCTTTTATTTCTCCCCAGTAAGCTTTAGGCATTTCAATGCGCTCCAGTGTGAAATTATATCTATGCGTCC
>JBGOXQ010000117.1:0-6310 GCA_041479225.1 Bathyarchaeia archaeon | reverse complement strand
AG
Organism: Bathyarchaeia archaeon; assembly: GCA_041479225.1. Lineage (GTDB taxonomy): Archaea > Thermoproteota > Bathyarchaeia > Bathyarchaeales > Bathycorpusculaceae > JADGNF01. Next base: position 6,308 of record JBGOXQ010000117.1, on the reverse strand, counting down.
TGCCTCTGCTGAACTTGCAGACGATGAGCGAGTCAATTATGTTGTACATGAGGCTTTCGTCAGTAATCATTTTCCCTCTGCCTTTCTCAATCTTAAAACGGTTCACTTTGCCCTTCACATCAGGCGAGTAGGCGCCGTTTCTAAGGTGACAAGCTCCACGGAACGAAACGCTGAATCCGAGCGCTGCAGTCTTTAGGGTTCGCAGATCGTATCCTGGAAGCTCTAAGCCTTTGATGTGGCAGGCGTACTTGTAGGCGTCTCCGCCGATTAGTTCAGCAGCCTTCGCAACACCTTCCGCAAGGATATTGCCCAGCCAGCCTTCGCGTTTGCCGATTTTGTGGATTATCGCGATTAATGCTTCGGCGTTGCCGAATTTGAGGTCTATGCCATCAGTTTGCTCCTTAGTTATGATGCCATGCTCATACAGGTCCATAGCGAATGCAACAACGACGCCGATGGATATGCCGTCCATGCCGTACTCGTTCACAATGCGCATGGCTTCGATAACGGCGTCTAAGCGGTCAACTCCGCACAGTGGTCCCATGCTCCAGAGGCACTCGAACTCAAGCCTGCTGGTGCTGCCTTTGTATGGTCCTTCAGGAACCACGGCGATGTGGTCGCAACGCATGCCGCATGTGGCGCAGCCAACAATTTTCTTCACATAATGCTCGTTGAGATATTCGCCGCTCACTTTGTCGGCGCCTTCAAAAGTTGCGTTGGTCCAGTTCCTAGTTGCCAAAGCGGAAAGTGAGTTCAAAACCAAAACGTTCTCCGGTGTACCCAAGGTCTTGTATTTCTTGGTTGCGGGTCCCTTCATGCGTTCATGAATAAGCTTCACGAATTCCCTGAAGCCGTCCATATTAGCAACGTTGACATCATGTGTTCCGCGAACCGCAACTGCCTTGAGGTTCTTGCTGCCCATGACGCCCCCCATGCCGCTGCGTCCGATGGCTCGGAACTCGTCATTTATGATTGCGCCGAAGCGGCATAGTTTTTCTCCTGCTTCGCCGATGGCTGAGACGCGGACGTAGAAGTCGCCTATTTCTTTGCGGATTTCGTTGTCCGTTTCGCCTGGCGATTTGTTTTTCATGTGTTCGGCGTTCATGATTTGGACTTTGTCGTCGTCAATCCATAAGTAGGATAGTTTGGGTGCTTTACCCGTGATTATCACGGCATCGTATCCTGCCCGTTTAAGGTCAGGTCCGAAGAACCCGTGAGCTTTAGCTTCGCCGACTCCGCCAGTGGCAGGTGACTTAGAAACCACGGCGTAGCCGTTTCCAGCTGTTGGTCCCATGGTTCCGCTGAGCGGACCAGTACAGTAAATGAGCGGGTTGTCTGGGTCAAAAGCATCGGTGCCTGGTTTTGAGTTGTCCATAAGGAGTTTAATGCCGAGACCTATGCCTCCGATGTATTGCTTTGCCACTTCCTCGGTTAATGGCTCAGTTTTTGTTTCCCCAGTTGTTAGGTTAACACGCAGTATTTTTCCAGCGTAGGAATACATGATTTTCTTGTCCTCCGACGTGTTATTTTATTATTAGGAAGTTGAATGGGATATAAACCTAATGGAGTTTGCCCTGTAAAAATCATGTTAAACCTGCAAACTTATCAAAACATGCAACGATAGGTTTTTACATGCATATCGCCATTTCGTGGAGACAAGAAACTTAGCAGAACAAACACAAGCAACCGCAAATTCAATCTGCACTTCAGTCTATAAATAAGGGAGGGGGTAGGCTCAGAGAGCAGACAAGCTTTCCACAATTCTTCCAAGCAGCAACTGTTGAACTTTTAGGGCAAAACACTCAAAAGAGCTTTAACAACCCGCTCTGCAGACGCGGCAACTTCAGGCGTTAAGCCTTCCCCGAACTCAACGTTTTCAGGCTGGATAAGCAAAAGGGAAATCTTGGTTTTTGTCATTTGTTTAATGTATTCGCAAAAAATTCGAATAGGCAACGTATGCGTGGAGATAGCTGGGATGTTTGCGACTTTTTCCACATTATAAAGACGCACATCTCCAGGCCTCAGCCCCAGCACCGCAGCATCTATCAGCAGCACATGCGAGGGCTTCAGCTCGACGATTTCATCCATGAAGCTTTCGGGCACGGTTTCGCATTCTATTAGGTGCACTTTGTTGGAGACTTTGTCTTCTAAGTCTTGGATGATTTTGACCCCGACGAAGTCGTCGAAGCGAATCGCATTGCCAATTCCTGCTACCACGACTTTGGTTGCTCCACTGAGCCAAGTCTGCAATTCATTCTTTATGCCGTTGCGTTTTTCGGTCAAGTGCTTGCACCGTTGAAAGAGAATGGAAATGAAAGAAGAAAAGGGTTGAGGTTTAGCTTAGCACATACATGAATCACAATAGATAGATTCTGTGTACAACTCTTGACATGCGCCCCGTACGAATTTTCATTTTAACCAAAACAACTAAAAGTGCCAAGACGCTTTTCAATTCTTGAAGGGCAAGGGATGGTTTTTCCTTGACAAAGGTTGTTCAAGTTAAAGTTCCAGAATTCCTGTCTGAAAGAGATGTCAGGGTAGCCGCCGCAATAGAAGCCTTCAGTAAAGGTTCAATAAGTGTGGGAAAGGCTGCTGAAATAGCTGAAATTCCAATCCAAGAATTTCTAGTGGAGCTCAAAAAAAGAGGCATAGAGGCATACCCCTACACGGACAAAGAAGCTCACAAGGAGCTTATGCTTTGAGCAAAGCTGTCCTAAACTCCTCAGTTATAATCGCACTAAGCACATTGGGCTACCTTAAAAAAATAAAACCACTCTTTTCCGAAATTCTAATCGCCAAAGCTGTCTATCAGGAAATCTGTTCCGCGGGGCAGGGCTTAATTGGGGCAAGGGAACTCGAAGAGGCTGTGACAACCAATCTTATAGAAGTAAAAGATGTCACAAACCAACTTCTGTTAAACGCCCTTTTAGACCCGCTGGCTTTAGGGGAGGCTGAAACAATCGTTCTGGCTGTAGATGAGCAGGCAGACCAAGTAGTTCTTGATCACAAAGCCGCCAGAAGAAAAGCAAAAGCCATGAAGCTCAATGTCATCGGGACGCTGAGAATCTTAAGAATGATGTATGACGCCAAAGTGATCAGCAAAACGGAAATCATAAAAGCCCTAGCAAAACTGAGGGAAACAGGTTTTAGAATAAGCGACTCAATTATAGACAAAGTCAAAGACGAAATGTAAGCAAAAAACATTCATACTAAGCGGTAGTAATTTTCGCTTTCTTGAGTCAAACAACTCAGATTGCATGCTTATTTGCGATCAAATTGGATTGACAGAAAGAGCATTAGAAAAATAGAAAACAAAAGAAGAAAAGGTTTGGATTTATCTCTGCAGCTTCTGGATGCAAATCTTGTTGCTGTCGAAGACCTCAACGGTCAACGGCATCTGCCCAACCGCAAAGTGCGTCGCACATCCGAAGCACGGGTCGTAAGCGCGGAACGCCATCTCGACTTTGTTGAGTATGCCTTGGTCGCAGTTACCGCCTTTGATTAATCCTTTGGCTGCGTCGCGGATACTCATGCATATAGCTGGGTAGTTGTTGGTTGTGGCAACAATCATGTTCACATCTTTCACGAGAGCATCCTTATCCAGCGTATAGTGGTGGAAGAGGGTGCCTCTTGCCGCTTCAACGACGCCGATGCCTTCGCCTGGAGCGCCTGGCTTGTTGCGGACGTTGGTGCTTGTGATTTCAGGATCTTTCACCAGCTGCATTGCGCGTTCTGTGGCGTATAGAAGTTCGATTAGGCGTGCCCAGTGGAACGCTAAAGTGCTGTGCACTGGTTTGCCGCCCAGCGTCTTAAACATGACCTCATACTCTGCCTGTGCCAGCGGGGTTGCCATGCCGTCAGCTGCGTTTAATCTGCCAAGGGGTCCGACGCGGTAGATTCCGCTGTCAGCGCCGGCAGCTAAGCCTTTCCACCCGATTTTCTTGAGGTAAGGTGATTTGCTGTAGGTCCATTCGTCAACGTGCTCGCCAATGTGCGCAAGGTAGTCTTTGCCTTCGAACTTGAGGAATTCTTTGCCTGAGGGATCTACTACGCGGATTTTGCCGTCGTAGAAGTTAACCTTGTTGTTGGAATCAACCATGCCCATGTAGTAGGTTTTCATGGTGTATGCGTCGCTCTTAATCAGCTCCACGTACTTTGGATTTCCTAGGACGAGGTCGTGGAAAATCTTCAACGTAAACTGCGCGAATTTCAGTGAGCTGGCTGCCATGTCTTCGATGGCTTTGCGGTTCTCTTCGCTCAGCGGCTTGCTGATGCCGCCTGGGAGTCCGCTGACTGGGTGGGTGGCTTTTCCGCCGATAATCTCAGTTATCTTCTGCCCGTAAGCGCGGTGCTTGATGACTTCTTTAGCAACGTCCAAGCCTGCTTTCTCAATTACTCCGAGTATGTTACGCTTCTCTGCTGGTGCATCGGGTCCAACGATGAAGTCTGGTCCGCCCAAGAAGTAAAAGTGTAGTATATGGTCGTAGATGAAGTAGCCTACGTATTGGAGTTCGCGGAGCTTCTTCGCTGCAGATGGCGGTTCAACATTGAACGCTTGGTCTAAGGCTTTGACGGCTGCGTAGTGGTGTGCCACCGGGCAGACTCCGCAGATCCTCGTAGTAAGAATCGGCATGAGTTCCGCTCTGCGTCCGATGCAGAACTTCTCGAAGCCGCGCAGTTCGGGGATTTTGAGGTAGGCGTTTTCTACGTCGCCTTTGTCATTGAGGAATATGGATACGTTGCCGTGGCCTTCAAGCCGCGTGATTGGGTCTATGGTTATTTCTTTCATTTCTTCATCACCTTTCGTTTAAGAATCGAAGCAGGCAAGCTGTACATGTAGAACGTGCCTACTGGATCTTTAATCTGAGCCATCAACTTCGCGACATCTTCATCCGTGTATTGTCCAGGCTCCTTGTCTAAGCCAAGAATCGAAGCTAAAGCCGTTATCATGCCTGCGCCGACTTCAGGCTGGTTTGGCGCTGCTCCACCGCATCCTGTGCAGGGCATATCCACGGTTAAGCATTGGGCGCCGCAGCCGCTGCGGGTAGCCATACCCATGCAGATAATTCCCTGCTCCATCAGGCAGCGTTTGGGTTCGGGAGCTTTCTCATGCACGCGATAAATCTGGTTAATTTTCTTATTCTCTCTCGTCCTTGGGCACTCGTCGCATACTGCAGGCATAGGGGCGAGAACAGAGCCTTTCGGGGGCAGTTTACCTGCTGCAATTGCGTCAACGGCATTACTAATCAGCTTCACTGGCGGTGGACACCCAGGCAGATAATAGTCTACATCTACGGTTTGGGCAAGAGTTTTGACTGTATCGTAGAACTGTGGAATTTTTAGAATGCCTTCCTTCACTACGGTGGAGGTTTTCGGCATCACTTTTTGCGGGTTGACGTTTGACTTGTCTTTGAGGTAAACTTGTTCGAAGATTTCGTCGTGGTCGTTCAGGTTTGCTAAGCCAGGGACGCAGCCTTCGTGGGCGCAGGAGCCGAACGCTACGAGAGTTTTAGACTTCGCACGTAGCAGCTTTGCCATGTGTTCCTGCTCCGAGTTTCGGATGGACCCGTTGAAGAATGTGATGTCAATGTATTTGTCCGCCATCGCTTCTACGTCTTTGTACTTGGCATCTATGGCTACGGGCCAGAACACAATGTCCGCGAGTTTCACCACGTCAAGGATTTTTTCGTTGAGGTCTAGCACGGCTATTTCGCAGCCGCCGCAACTTGCAGCCCAGTAAAAGGCTATTTTCAGCTTTTGACTCATTTTATTTTGCACCTTCGGTGACTTGTTTCAATAGTTTTGAAGTGTTTACTCGGAGTTCACTGAACGCTAATTCTTCAGGCGTCATGCCCATGGCTAAACCCAGCAGCTGCGGATAATGCAGGATGGGTATGCCGTAGACTTCGTTGAACATCTTTTCGATGCGCAACTCGTTGGTGTCGTACATTATGTGGCAGAACGGGCAAATTGTAATTAAGGCTTGCGCGTCCACCATCTTCACATGGCTCAATTTGTCTTTGGCGAGTTGGAGGGCGACTTTGTCGCTAACGCCTACGCTGGGAGCGCCGCAACACTCGGTCTCATCAATATAATCTAGACAAGTGGCGCCTGTGGCTTCAATCAACGCCTTCAGAGTCTGCGGGTCTTCGGGGTCGTCGAAGCCTATGTATTCTTTGGGTCTGAGGATGTGGCACCCGTTATGCTCGGCCACTTTCAGCATGGTTAGCGGTTTGACAACTGTTTTCTTGATGTTTTCTAAGCCCACGTCCTCTATCAACACCTGCATCAAATGCTTCGTCGTGACT
>JBGOXQ010000116.1:0-6316 GCA_041479225.1 Bathyarchaeia archaeon | reverse complement strand
AGAACGGGGGATTCGTTTACCAGTATGCTTCTGCACCATTCTGCCAAGTTTGCCCCATGAAACCATTGTGTTTGCTGGAGCAGGGTTCGGTGGGAATCATGAAACCCGAATGGATAACGGGCACAACCACGGGCGATTTCTGGCAACTAGGCCAGTACTTAACTTCGCTGAACCTATTCATATTGGCTATTGTTACGTTGGCGGCGTTTTTCTTCAGGCGTTCATGGTGCAGAATATGCCCGTTAGGCGGTTTGATTGCGTTGTTTAATCGGTTTCCGCCTTTCAAGTGGGTTTCCGGAGTTCGCTTAGATAAGACTGAGGAGAAATGCACGAAATGCGGCATGTGTAAGCGTGTTTGTCCAACGCAGGTTACAGAAGTTTATGAGAATAAAGGCGGAGACGTCACCACATCCCAATGCATATTGTGCTTGCGGTGTGTGGAGATGTGCCCTGAAGAGGGCTGTTTGAAATTCAAGGTTGCAGGCAAGACAGTTGTTAAATCTCGGAACTGGCTAAATAGTAAAGCCAACAGTAAACCTGAGGGAACTGATAAAGAGTGACAAGAGAATCAGCTTTGAAGAACTTTGTAGTATTTGCAGTTATTTCTGCTCTGATGCTCTCGTCATCAATTGTGCATGTGCACTCAGCAGATTCTGAGAAACTCGTATCGGTTCACATAAATCCTGACGGCAGCATTGATCCTGCAGATGTGCCGATTCAGCGAACGGGAGATGTCTACACATTTTTAGGTAATATCTTCGCGACTATAGTGGTGGACAGAGACAACGTGGTTATTGATGGTGCGGGCTACACTCTTCAAGGAACGTACAACGGAACGCGAACTGACTCATGGGAAGTTGGCGCAGGCCCTGATCAGGAATTGAGTAATGGGACTCTGTGGACCATGGGGATAGACATGGGCGCTGAAAGTAAACCGGAGAATCTGACGGTTAAGAATCTGAACATTAAGAACTTCTACATCGGGATGTACATCTGGACTTCCAATAACACATTGACCAATTGCGCAGTGAATGATAACATTGTAGGCATTTTGCTGTCAGGAGATTCTAACAATATCACGGGGAATTTCATCGCGAATAATAATGAGGGCATATTTTTCGGCGTGAACACCCCTGGAAATGAACCGTTGAACATTATTCTCACGCACAACAGCTTTGTCGACAACCACGTGCAGTTCAGCGGTTGCCTCTGCGAAACCTACAACTTAACTGAAGCGGTGCACACTTGGGACGACGGTGAAAAAGGCAACTTCTGGAGCGACTACAACGGCACAGACACAAACGGCGACGGCATCGGCGACACTCCATACGTGATTGATATATTGAATCAGGATCGTTATCCAATTATACAGAGCGAAATGAATCCACCAACTCCCGTGCCAGAGCCTTCTTGGTTGACTTCGGAAACTGGTGTGTATGTCTTGGTTTTGGCTGTGGCTGTGGTGGTTGTGGCTGTTGTGACGGCGGTTGTTTTGCGGATAAGAAGACATCGTCAGACTTGATGTTAGCCATTGGGTAAGTCTAGTTGCTCTCTGAGACCTGCCCTCTATGCGTGCAGAAGGAGAATATAGAAAAACAAAGGTGAAGAAAGTGACTTGCTGCGCTTAGCATTGGCTTATCAGCGTGTGCATCAAGTCAGTTTTGGTGATGATGCCTAACAGTTGCTTAGGATTAGCAGGGTCCACAACTATGACGCGCCCAATTTCATTCGCGCTCATCCTCTTGAAAGCGTCCAAGCCGGTTTCTCCAGGGTAAACAACGACAGGTTTTCGCTTAACTATCTGGCTGACAAGAGTGAAGGCTCTTTTTTCTTTGCTAACCTGTGAGGCTTCCTCCAGAGTAATAACTCCGACAGGTTCACCGTCATGATTTACAACGGGGTATCCGATGTGGCGCTGCTTCGCCATCAAATCTAAAAGCTGGCTGATGGTCATGTTCAGCGGCACGGTCTTCACGTTTTTAGTTATGATGTCTTCGACTTTGACTTTAGCAAGCGCATCAGTTTCTCCCATCAAACGTATTGGAAGGTAACCGTAGGTTTCTTCAATTGCCTTGGCTTCTTTCAGACCTGCCGTTCTCTTCTGCATAGCTGCGCGAACCACGCGTTCGAACACGTGAGGTTCTTGCTCAATGACCCAAGTGTTGATGACGCCGTTTTCCACAGCATCATAAAAGAAGTCTTCTCCAGCCTTAGTTCGGATGATAACTGTTGACCACTCTTCTAAGGGGTAAGCGCTGCCGATGGATATGTCTGCCAATTCAGCTGTGAAATCCGTGCATGTTCGGCAACTGGGCAGTATGTGATCTTGAATTTCTGACATGGGAATCCGTATGGTTTCTTTGTCTGTTTGCACTACGAACTTTGAGGATAGCCGCATCTGTTTAATGTCTGAAGGCTTAATGTTGTACGTTTTCGTTATGTGCTCCAACAGGGGACTAAGAGAGAACGTACCGAAACAGAAAAGCCCCAGCGTAATGGCTAAGCTATCGCCGATTTTATGGTGCCACGTTTGCATCTTGCGAAGGGCAAGCACATGGCAAGGCACGCCCACGAAGGCAATTTTAGTTTTTCCGTAGCCATACACTGCGCTTCCATAGGCTTTGGCGACAGTTGACGGAAAGAACTTGCTGCCAACAGCAGACAAAATGTCATCAGGCACCGTGGCAACTGAAGCCTTCGGCTTAGCTGGATTTTCTGCTTCTGCTTGAGAAACTATGGCGCTGTCAAATATTTTGTTTTGAACGCCATAAGTTAACAGTGAAGTGACAACTCCTCCGCCTTTGCTTTTTTCTCTAAGCTTTGGATCAACGGCTTGGGCAAGCACGATTTTCCTGTAGTACCCAAGTGCTTCGTCCCTGCAAGGTGCATCTGAAACGAACTTTAGACTTCTCAGCAAAAGTGCTTCAGAATGCGGACATATCTCATAACAGATGGGGCACAGATCCAAGTCTTTGGAGCATTCATGTAAACGATTAACTCTCTCAGATTCTACTTGCAGAGCGCCAGTGGGACACGCGGCTTCACAAGCTCCGCACAGTGTGCAGAATCCATTACTGATTATCTTCTTGTTCAAAACATTGTATGCGATAAGAGCATCATTATTTTTCGGTTCGACCATGATTTCTCCCCGCTTAGATTACAAACGGGCATTCGCCATCTTAAAAACGTAGCCATTCATAAACGATCGTTTGATGGTGAAAACTAGTTTTAAAGCCCAAAACAGTGGAAAAACAGGGATTCCAGAGCAAAACACTCAACTACAATTAACCCATAACTTCATCGAAAAACTTCGCAGTTTCAGTTTTTTGGCTTCTCAAGCTGAATTTATCAAATTCACTCAAATCGACAACTAACATATGGAGAATATGCCACTTAGAATCCAAAGCATGCTTCTCTTTGAACAGTTCTTCTCCAAATGGAGTTTTTCTGGTTGAATTTATAAGCTAGTTCCGCGTATAGGGGAAGTCAACGTTCTGCGCACAAGGAGAGAAATCGCAGAGCGTTACTGAACACCACAAAAACCAAAAAAAGGAGGATAAAAAATGACAGAAAAATCTGCAGATGTAATCTTCGTTGGAAACAAACCACCCATGAGCTACGTGTTAGCAATCATCACAGCGTTCTCTTCAGGAATCGGCAAGGAAATAACGCTGAAGGCGCGAGGTCAAGCAATAACAACCGCGGTTGATGTAGCAGAAATCACAAGAAGCCGCTTCATGAAAGACCTGAAAGTAACCACGATAGCTATTGGAACTGCCGAGATGCCGCCACGCGAGGGCGAAACAAGGTCTCGAATGGTTTCAACGATAGAAATAACTCTGACAAAAGAGTAAACCCACAAAGCGGAGCAACGGAAGACATTTCGTTCTCTCCACAATTCTTTCTATATTTTTAAAAATACTTGAATTGTTCTGTAATGTTTCCCTCAAAGCGACAATTACGATTGCTGTGAATGATGTATACTCTGCCACGGCGTAAATCGGTACTCTTGGGAATTGCGGGCTAAGTTTTTTTCCGCTGCTCTCTTTGTTTAAGGTAGTTTTCTACTTTCTCAACGATTTCCTTGAAGGCTTTCGCCGCCGCAGAATCCTCATGTGCAATCATGAAAGGCAACCCTCGGTCAGCGTCCACGCCCACTTCGGGGTCAATAGGGATGCTGCCTAGAAAAGGCACTCCCGTTTCCTCTGCCATCTTTCTTCCGCCGCCAGACTTGAAAATCTCAGTTCTCGTTCCACAGTGGGGACAGATGAAGCCGCTCATGTTTTCAACCACGCCGATGATAGGCATATTTAGCCTGAGCGCAAAGGTAATGGCTTTCTTGACGATACTACTTGAAAGGTCACTGGGCATGGTTACAACGACGACGCCATCGATGTTGGGTAAAAGCTGCGCGATGCTTAACGGCTCGTCGCCCGTTCCAGGCGGCAAATCAATGAAGAGCACATCAAGCTCACCCCACACCATATCCTGCAAAAACTGCCGAATAGCACCCATCTTCAGAGGACCACGCCAGATGGTTGGAACCGTTTCAGGTAAAAAGAAATCTATGGAGACAACCTTCATGCCCAAGGGTCCTGGAACTGGGAAGGCGCCTGGCGGACCAATCCTCACCTGTTGCCCAGATAAGCCTAATAACCGTGGCACGCTTGGCCCATGAATGTCGGCATCCAAAATGCCCACGGCGTATCCTGCTTTGGCGAAGGCTGCGGCAAGGTTCACGGTTATGGTGCTTTTGCCTACGCCTCCTTTGCCGCTTATCACAGCGATTTTGTGCTTGATTTTGCTCATTCGCTCTTTGAGGAGTTGCTGTTGCTCCATGAATTTTTGCCTTCGGGCTTCCATCACATTTTGAACTTGATTAGATGTGCTGCTCACAAAAAACACCAAGTTAATCACAAGTTTTTACGGATGGTGTTTGGATGTTAAAACTGGACTAAAAAGTTTTTGCTAATCCAAGAACCTTCTTCAGCCGATTATCCATATTCTAAGTATTGTTTAAGAAGATTTATTCCAAGTTCCTAAAGAATTTAAGCTCACTGGAGAAATCTTTTTTTAAAAAGAACTCGGAAAAGGAGCTGGGATAGTTGTCCACATCAGTATTTGACACTGCAGTAGTCAGTGAAACCTTTCTGAAAAGTTCCATCCGAGTCCTACATGTGGATGACGACGTGGTTTTCCTGAAAACCATCAAGCGTTACTTGGAAACCAATAAGATATTTCATGTTGAAAATTCTTATTCAGTATTTGACGCCGTAAAGAAACTACGACAAGAAAAATATAATGTCATCCTCTCGGATTATCAAATGCCTCTAAAAAACGGCTTAGAATTTCTTTCGATGCTGCGCGCAGGCGGGGACATGACACCTTTCATACTGTTTACGGTTAAGGAAAAAGCAGAGGTAGTTGAAAGAGCGCTGAATCTAGGCGTTTTCCGATACGTCGAAAAACATGGAGATATTGCAAGAGTCTGCGCTGAACTCTCTGATGGAATTCAACAGGCACACAATCAGCATGAAAATGAAGAATGGTTCAGAGCAATATACGACAACCAACAGAGCGGCATAGTAATAATTGAACCCTCCACACACACAATAGTCGGAGCCAACACTGCAGCACTTGATATGATAGGAGCAAAAAAAGAGCAAATCATAGGAAGTGCCTGTCACACGGTCATTTGCCCTACCGAGAACGGGAAATGCCCATTCACTGATCTCGGTCAAACCTTCAACAAAGCAGAAAAAGTTCTAACCCGGCTGAACTCGAAAAAAATTCCAATTCTTAGTATTGCGCGGAAAGCAACTGTCGCTGGAAAGGAATACGTTATCGAAAGTTTCATCGATATTTCCGAACACAAGTTGGAAGAACAGGAGCTTGAAGAAAGCCGCAAAAAATTCGTGGCGCTATTCTTCGAAAACCCTGAAGCAGTAGTTTTTTGTGATAAGAATTTTCGCGCCGTTGACGTTAACCCCAGTTTCACTTCGCTGTTTGGCTGCTCCTCCGATTACATGAAAGGTAGAGACGCCGTCGACATATTCACACCCGAAAACCTGAAAAATGAAACTAACAAGCAGAGGCTTTTCCAGAAGGGTGCTGGAAAAGGCACGGGTTATGGGTTGTATCTTATTAAGCGCATTTGTGAGATGTACGGCTGGACTTTGCAGGAAACGGGGGAACCCGGCAAAGGCGTGCGCTTCGTCATGAAGATACCTTAAGCCAGCTGACGAAGAACATCTGTTAGTCTCCAGTTATAGTTTGTAGCCTATTTTCCTCAGAAAAGCCTTCCGTTTCACCACGT
>JBGOXQ010000115.1:0-6352 GCA_041479225.1 Bathyarchaeia archaeon | reverse complement strand
GAAGTAGACCAGTTTATAGAAAACCTGCTGATTTCCAACAAAATTCTTGCAATAAGGGTAGCTGAGGAAGAAATAGAGCAATTAATCCGTTACACAGGCGCAAAACCAATCAGAATGATGGACGACCTGAAGCAACCAAACATAATAGGTGTAGCAGATCGCATATTCGAAAATGAAGAGCAAGGTCTTATTTACATAGAGAATGGCTCTGGAAAAAACGTAACAACTATAATCGTCTCCGGAGCAACTAAGGAAACATCCCTTGAACGCTGGAGAGCTGCAAAAGATGGTGTGAACGCAGCCGAAGCGGCATTAAACAACGGTGTTGTGGCAGGAGGTGGCGCTGCAGAACTACACCTCGCAAAAAAAGTGAAGGATCTAAGGCTCAAAGGTTTGGAATCTGTAGGGCTCGATGTGGTTATATCAGCGCTTGAAAGCATAATGCGCCAGATACTCACCAACGCAGGTTTTAACGGTCTTGAGAAAGTCATGGAAGTAAAAGCTTCCCCTGAAGGATTCGGCATCGATGTAGATTCAGGAGAGCCAATCAACATGTGGGAGAAAGGAATTCTGGACCCTTTACTAGTCAAGACGACAGCGCTCGAAGCTGCGGGAGAAATTAGCAAATCCGTTTTGCGAATTGATAAAAACCTCGCGGCGGAAGAGTTGAACGCCCAAGCCGTTTATGAGTCAAAGAGATGAGTATCCTTATGCTCGTCCGCCACTGTGTCGAATCCGTAAATGTAGACGAACTGTCTTTCATAGTTGATCCTTTCAAGATATGCCATGTTACGATAAAAGAAGGAAAAATCGACGATATGGCAAGCTTCGTTGATCCGACGACACATCTTAATCTTGACTTTGCGAATCACAAAGTAGATGTGTGTCTCATTTCTGAAAAACTAGAGAAAGGCGCCAAAATAAGATATACCGACCAAGGCTTCGCGTTTGCAGTTGTTCCCAGAGCCGCGTTTAAACATTTAGGTTCTGTAGACTACACGCAAAGACTGCTAGATATGAAAGAATCAATAAGGAAAAGGCGCGAACTGAAAAACAAAGGATGACAAAAATGATAACAATCAACTCCGTAATTGGAAACATCAAAAGAGACAAAAAACTTCAAGAAAATTACACAGAACTGTGCCAAAAAGGTTTATGTGAAAAAATAGTCATCAACAGGCTAGAATCACAACGAGTAAGAATGAGAAAAACCACGGATAAAGGAACTGATGCAGGTCTTTCGTTTGCGCCGGGAACTGTTCTCAGAAACGGTGACGTTGTTTATCAGACAGAAGCCAAAATGATTGTTGTCGAATTGGCTCCTGAAAACGTTGCCGTATTAGTCTTCAAACATGATGATTCGGATAATGATTTGTTTGAGGTGGCTGTCAGAATTGGTCACGCTATAGGCAATTTACACCGCCCCATAAAAATTGTGGGAGAAAAGATATACTTGCCAATTCAAGCGCAAACCGAAATCGAACTTTTGGAAAAAATTTTTGCGCCTATTCATGATCACTTGAGCATCACTCAAGACAAAATTATCTTCGAAACAGATGAAGGACTGCAGACCCATGAGCACTAATGACGTCTACGAATTCGAAATAAATATGCTGCAGTTGTCTGATTCGTTTTTTCCGACTGGAATGTATTCAACTTCCAGTGGTCTAGAAACTTTTTTTTACCAAAAAAGGATAAGAAACGCGGCGGAACTGCAGCAACTACTGAAGGTATACATTGAAAACCAGATTGGACCTGCTGATTGCGTCGCATTAGGCAATTCCATTGATTGCGTATTAGTTCCAGATATAAAGAAACTGATAATAGTAGACGAGAAACTTTTTTCAATGAAGCTCGTTAAAGAAATAAGAGACGTTTCTGTGCGATCTGGCACTCAACTACTGAAATGTGTCGGCGCAATTTTACCTGACAACAAGGAACTGCAAGATTATCAGGGCGCAATTATTAATGGAAAAGCCTCTGGAATTTACCCTGTAGCCCTTGGCTTAGTCTCTGCGCTATTCGGTATTCCCAAGAGCAAAGCTGGTCTAGTGCTCATTTACAGTTTTGTCGTGAGCATTATCGGCGCAGCGTTGAGGCTTGGAATGATAACTCATATTGAAGGGCAAAAGTTGATAAACGAACTTAAACCAGTGATGTTAAGCACCGTTAAGAAGAATATAAATAGACAATTATTAGACATGTGGCAATTTGCGCCCGAAATAGATATGACTCAAATTCATCATGAGCAAGCAGAAAGACGAATGTTCATCAGCTAACTAAGGTGATAAAAAATCTCGAATCCAAAACACATCCCAAGACTGGGAATAGGTGGACCTGTCGGCTCAGGAAAAACCGCCCTAATAGAGCGAGTAGTACCCATGCTCTCAGCAAAAGGCTACAAAGTAGGCATAATCTCAAACGATGTGGTTTCAAAAGAAGATGCAGATCGCATAAGAAAGAATCTGTCGCATGAGAAGGGCTTGGTCCCGGAAGACTTGGTGATTGGTGTGGCCGTCGGAGGTTGCCCGCATACAGCAGTTCGGGAGGACCCTTCAATGAATTTGTCAGTTGTAGAAGAAATGGAATCACTCCATAACGAGCTGGACTTAATTTTGATTGAGAGCGGCGGGGACAATATAACCACAACCTTTAGCCCTGCACTGGCTGACTATTTCATCTACATCATAGACGTTGCTGGAGGGGACAAATACCCGAGGAAGAGGGGATTAGGCATCGAAAACTGCGACCTTTTGCTTGTAAACAAAATAGACCTCGCGCCCTACGTGGGAGCAGACCTGAAAATCATGGAGCGAGACTGCAAAATAGTGAGAGGCAACAAACCTTTTCTCTTTGTCAACTGCAAAACCGATCTCGGGATCGACAAGGTCACCCAACACATAATTAGTGATGTTCTTTTTGACGCACCTCCGAAGGGAAAAACAGAGAACGTGCTGCAATGAACGACGACAAATTCTATGTGCCTACCTATATCCCGTCAGAGATTTCAGAATATGAAGCAGATTTGCTTCAGCTTGAACCGGGGAAAGCTGGGAAAATAGGCGTTTTGTTTCTTAAACTGGAAGAGAACCACGAAACGAAGAAAACCGTGATAAAGGACCTATTCTCAAGAGTCCCTCTTTTTACTCAAAGAGCTCTATACTTGGAAGAATCTCTGCCTTCAATGGCTTACGTATACATTATGACTCCCTCAGGAGGAATACTCCAAGGCGACAGATACCGCATAGATTTGACGCTGTCCAACAGGGCGAAGGCACATGTAACCACACAGGGCGCAACCCGAATCTACCGAATGGAAAGGAACTATGCTACTCAAATCATCAACATATCCGTCGACGACAATTGTTATCTCGAATACATTCCTGATCAGATAATTCCATATAAAGATGCACGCTTCTACCAAATTGTAAACGCGAAAGTTCATGACAATGGCACATTGGTTTACTCGGAAATGTTGACTCCCGGACGCGTCGCAAGCGGTGAATCTTTTCTATACGATATTGTCTACATGACTACACACGCTGAAAATTATGAAGGCAAATTGAGGTTCACAGATGTCTACATTCTGGAACCAAAGAAAGTTGACTTGCGCGTGATTGGAATCCTTGGAGGACACAGCGTTGTTGGCAGCCTTTACGTGCTTACAAAATCAAATTACAGCAATCAACTAATTTTGGAGATTAACAACATTCTGCATAAGTTTCAAGCAGTCGGAGCGGGCGTCACAATGCTTCCTCATGACTCTGGGGTCGTGGTTAGAATGCTCGGAGAAAATGCAGACGACCTCAAGAATCTCATCTTTGAAATAGTAAACATCGTGAGAAAATCAACAATCGGCGCGCCGTTCAGCGGAATGCGAAAATACTAGCTGGAAAAATATGAGGAATGCTGCTCAATTTCGTCTATCCGAATTCTAATGTCAATTTGACACTACATTGTTATTAGTAAATCGGGGCTCGAATCCCTTCCTTAGCACAATTTTGCAGGGATTCAAACATCGCAAAGTTGAGTTGGAACGTTGGAGAAATTAGTCGTATTTTAGCCTGAAATAAATTGGGTCTCTACCGGACTCATCCCCGACGGGTGTGACAACCTTTGTTCGTATCGCTTCCGCATAGGCAATGGATTTTGCTCGCAACCATTTTTTAAAGGGCTGTCCTGATTTTGTCATAGAGGACTTTGCTCGCGTGTAATTTAAACGCCATGTCTAAAGGGGTACAGCATATTTTCAGAGGATAATCTGAAGCCCAATTACTAAAAATAGCTTCATGAATGAGCTGAATTCGGAAATGGCGCGGGATGTTAGATCAAAACTCACGTCTAAATACCACGCAAAAATCATATGAAAGAATTCGGGATCGACAATGTTGAGTTCATATGAGCCATCTCCTAGTAGAAGTGAGTTGGACCGGGCTCAGCCTCAGTGTGGTTAGAATCCACATTGTGGTAACCTCACCTACGAAGCTTTTTTGGCAGGCAAAATAGCTCTGTTTGTTCGTATGCTGGAGTCCGAGTAACTTAATTCTGTAGTGTTTCAGAGAAGTTATACACACTATGTAAGAAGCGGGTCGGCGGCATTTGAATGGCGTTTCTCGATACAATTTAAGAATTCTTTAGTTGAGCCAAGTTAGCAAAGACTTAATATTCAAACGTACCGCTACTAGAAAACTGCATCTTTGCTCGGGGGGTTTGTTGGATTGCCTTCGTCTAATCGCACGTTTAGGGTGTTTGTTAGTTCTACGTTTAGTGATTTGAAGGAGGAGCGGGATGCGCTTCAAAAACGTGTGTTTCCTAGATTGCGGGAACTTTGCATGCAACATGGTTGCAGGTTCCAATCAATTGACCTACGGTGGGGTGTGCGAGAAGAAGCAAGCTATGACCAGCAGACTTTGAAGATTTGCATTGAGGAGATTAAGCGGTGCCAAAGAACTAGGCTAAAACCTAACTTTATTGTGCTCTTGGTTAATCGTTATGGTTGGCGACCTGCGCCTCCGGAAATTCCAGAGGCCGAATTTAATGAAATCAAAAAAAGTCTTTCCGAAGAAGACTTAGAACTGCTTCAGAAATGGTATTTACTGGATAGTAACGCTAAGCCTGCTGAATACTGCTTGCAGCCTCGAACTGGCGACTACAGAAAGCAAGAAAACTGGGAGGGAAAAAGGTTCTCCTGCGGAAAATGTGCTGCTAATCAAGAAAGTAGAAGTTATATGGCATTAGGACTTATGCCAATTTAGGGATAAGTCCGAGGGGGATTTGAACCCAAAAGGGTTCAAGCCGCAAACCGTTTAACAACGCTTTTTCAGAAACAGCCTATTCCTTTTTCTTAATGACGGGTCCGAAAGGAGACGCTACTCTAGACGAACATTTATGCTGCATACTGCCCCTCTTTTTTATTTTTCGACGACCCAAACATTTCCTTTTTTTGTAGGTGAGTGATTTTCGGTCAAAGTGGCGATGTCTCCCACCACCAATTCTCTTTTTTTGCAAAAAACCTTCTGCCTTAAAAACTCGTGGAATAACTATTTTTTTGGCATTATCGGAGGATCGTGCAGAGTCTTCACCCAAAAGCATCATTTGTACGCATCCCAAAAATGTCTTGAACACTTAGTCATCGGTTTTGTAATCTTGATCCTCCATCGCAGTAACCCATAAAATCTCAAAAAAGTCCTTCGCCAACGAGATCAAACTCGAATTATTCGACCACAAAGCTGGTGATTCCTTCAAATCTGCCCTTGGATTTTCAATGATAAAAACTTCTTTTTTGTCGTATATCCCAATCACTGTTTGAGGATGCCCAGCAACAAACTTGACCCTGCACAAGGGGCTTTGCCTCATAAAAGACAATTGTTCCTGAGAAATTTTGCCTTCCTCAGCTAGCTCAATCACAAAACGGCAAACCACATTTCTGCGCCATGCCCTCTCAAGCTTCTCAGCATATAAAAAAATTCCGCGCGAAAACCTAAGCCATGAAATAGCTACGTCAAAGCTTTCGTTAGCTGAATCAATGGCGCGGCCAATTTTCTCCGCCGCCCTATTACTGGGAATCAACATAAAAACGGACGCGTCTATCGCCAATGGCTCCTCACCGAGTTTATACTTAGAGTTTTGACGTAATTTGGAAGCTTTCTTCTGCAAGTCAAGGCTTTCCGCAGTTCTTTGCTGAATTAAAACATCCAGACACTCGTCGATCGGGATTGCTTTAAACTGAGTTGGATTGGCTATGACTCTTTCTACTAACCCTTTTTTTTCAAGTTCCTTTATCACTCGGTAGAGGTCTGTTCTTGGCACTTTGGAAATGTTTGATGTTGCCGCAATGCTCAACATGCCCGAG
>JBGOXQ010000114.1:0-6370 GCA_041479225.1 Bathyarchaeia archaeon | reverse complement strand
TTGGCAGTTATGAACTCTAATATGTCAGGGTGGTCTACGCGGAGGATAGCCATCATCGCGCCGCGTCGTTTGCCGCCAGCCTTGATGACTTCGGTGGCTGTGTCGAAGATGCGCATGAAGCTGACGGGTCCCGAAGCCACACCTTTCGTGGAGCCTACAATGTCGCCGCGTGGTCTGAGCTTGGAGAAATCGAAGCCGACGCCTCCGCCAGTCTGCTCTATGAGTGCCATGTTTCTGACTGTTGTGAAAATGCCTTCCAGCGAATCTTCCACGGGAAGGACAAAGCATGCTGACAGCTGCCCGATGCTGGTGCCCGCATTGAACAGTGTAGGCGTGTTAGGCATGAACTCGAGTTTCGCCATCATCTCATAGAACGTTTTCTCGCTTTCTTCTGCGTTGTCGCCAAACTGCTTGTCCACTTTCGCTATGGCTTTGGCGACTCTTGCAAACAGCTCCGTAGGGCTTTCCACGATGTTCTCCTGCTCGTCACGCAGCAGATACCTTGCCTTGAGCACTTCCATAGCGTTCACGGTTAACTTCGGCTCTACGCCGAGCAGTCCCCTAAGTGCGCGGATTTCGTCCTTCTTCTTCCTGAAGTCCTCGTACGCCAACGCGACCTTTTCGTAGCCGTATTTCCTAAGAACCTCGATGACAGTGTCTTGTGCGTCTTCCACTGAAGGCGTTTTTTCTTGGAATTTTCCTTCTATTAACTTGACGACTTCACGTGTGACTTTTTCGGCTTTTTCTCCGTCGCCCAGTTCAACTGCGAGGAAAGCCTTGTGGACGGCGCTTTTGATTCGTTCCGCGTCAAAATCGACGATTCTGCCGTCTCTTTTTTTAATCTTGCCTGAAAACATACGCACCAAATAATGCTACAGCTTGTTAGTAAATAAAGTTTTCAAGGATGTGGTTGGGACTTTCTGCGGGTAAAGAAAAAGAGAATAATGTTTGGCTATGTCTCTTAGACTAACGTCTTGAGTATTTTGAGGAGTTCTTGCTTCATCTCTGGGCTTTCCTTGATTTCGTCGCGGGCTTTCTTCCAGTCTGGACTGCAGCGCCCGTAGCTGGATTGCTCGCCGATGTATTTGTGGATGACGGCGTCGATTTTTTCTTTGTTAGCGTCTGTAACTTGCACTTTGGCTTCCGTCAAAAGTGTACCAAACCATTTCCAACAGGTCAAAAAATCACCAGCTAGACTTCTGCGTCACAGTGATATAATCTTTTAGCTTTATCGATATTGCCAGTTAATCAACAGAACAAGCTGCTGCTTAACAAAGAGCCAAAGTCGTTCTCTTTGATTAAGAATTACACATTAAGAAATTGTCTGGGTGGTTAGATTCCGTGGATAATATGCATTACTATGACGATGTAGAAAGTCAACGCTAACGCTGGATGAAGGAAACGCACTTGTTTGCTGAAGCGTTTGCTCAAGCCTGAATACAAGGCATACCCCGTCGCAACAAGTAAGATCATGGTCGCATACAACACTACTCCAGTTCCTAAGTCAGGGTAATTATTGTCGGGTCTTGTCACCTGATGAGCAAAGTGGATTGAAACAAGCAACACGGCAAGCAAATTCCCTATCATATGGATATTCAGTGTAACTCGCAGATGCCTGGGAAATTTTCGTTTTACAATGGGGTAGACTGGGACTGCAAAGGCAACATACAAGGTGCCAACCCAACCAAACAAATGAACTAAAGAATTGCTTGCCCCAAGCATATTAATTTGCACAGAAGGTAACCGAAATACGCGCAGGAAAATCAAAGCAACAACAACTATGGTAACCGCTATTATTGCGGAGGCTGTCAAAAGTAATATTTTTTTCAACTTGGCACCTCCTAATATTT
Organism: Bathyarchaeia archaeon; assembly: GCA_041479225.1. Lineage (GTDB taxonomy): Archaea > Thermoproteota > Bathyarchaeia > Bathyarchaeales > Bathycorpusculaceae > JADGNF01. The sequence goes on along the minus strand of JBGOXQ010000114.1, from coordinate 4,520 downwards.
AGTTACATCAAGTATAAAAAAACGATTTATTTCTTGTGGCAAAAGCATAATAGCCCTCAAAAGCAGCTTTTGTTTGTTGGGCAACTTAACATTATAATATGCGCACAAAAAGTTATTAGCTCGGCTTAGTCATCTGAAACGTGAACGGTGACTTGTTAAGTGGCCTTTGAAATCCAAGAGTTACAAGACGTTATTCGCGTAATCGTCTTGCTCAACCTCAACAAAGGCAAAGCCATGCCTAAAACCGTTCTGAAACATTATCTCGACAAAGTCTGCTCCAGCCTCGCCTGCGTCGACATGAACGAACTGGAGAAAGCCCTGAAGGAAATGGCCACCGAAGGCCTCATCATAGACAACATAGACACTGTGCAGCTGACGGAGCAGGGTCAAAAGCTAGGTCAAGAATGGCAAAGCCTGCTTCTGAAGAAAGACCCTGTTCTTGAGGTAGTTGCTGGCTTGGTTGACGGCTCAATAACTGGACTTGTTGTGATTCTTTCCGCTTTCATTTCGATATTTACGGGCAGTACCATATTTTCTACTTTAAAAGCCGTAATTTTCACCGCTTACATAACCTTGACAGCGGTGTCCATAACCAACTTCTCCAGTTTCTTCTTAGGCGGAATCACCGAGGACTTAACTAATATCATGACGTTGCGTACGCTAGTGAATTACAGCCTAAGCAACATACCTGACAAGAAAGAACGTGACAAATCCCTGCTACTCGTGGAGAAGCTTTTCTTGGTGCTGGGCAAAGAGATTCGCAAATCCAACCTTTACGCGGCAATAATCTGCGCAACCACAGCGTTTCTAGCTGGAAGCATCCCAATAGCGCTTTACGTTGTGCTGCCCAGCCCCGTAAACATAATTGTGGCTTTAGGCGTCGTCGCCGTTGTCTCAGGCATCTTTCTGGTTCGGTATCGTTCAAGAAAAACTCGCGTACACTGGAAAGTGACGTTACTTGAAACCTTAGCCATAGTCGCCATCGCCACAGTTGCTTCACTGATTATTAACCTGTTCTAAAAGCACTTTAGCCGAATCGGCGATGCTCCACCATCAAGCACTTATCCATGACTACGGTCAATTCAGCCTTCCGTGCCGTTTCCGCCGCCTGCTCGTTAACTATTCCCAGCTGCATCCACACCACGTACGGCTTTCCATATTTGGCTTTAAGCTTTACGGCTTGCTCAACTATGGGCGGCACGTCTTCGGGTCGCCTGAAAATGTCAACAACTTCTATTGTTTTCTGAATCTCTTCCGGCATCTCAAGGAGACTTTTGTAGCTTTTTTCACCCAGAACAGTTTCTACGAATGGGTTTACGGGGATTAAGCGGTAACCGTGCTCTTTTATGTATGCAGCCACGAGATAACTGGGCTTTTCTGGTTCCCTCGAAAGCCCCACTACTGCGATTACCCTGTATTTCTGCAGAATCTCTTTTATCTCCTTTTCACCCAACTGAATTTCACCTCAGACTAAAATTAAAGCGCAGAAGCTCACAGTAAACTGAATTACCTCGCGTTAATAAGAATTTTGAAGACGTAGCTACGGCATAGCCATCAGTTCAAGGTCAAAGAAGTGTTCTCTTCCACTCCGCAATGCGAAGATGCGAACTTTGTCGCCGACTTTCCGTTTGCGAATTTCCCGAACTAAATCCTCAATCGTTCGGGTTTCCGAATTGTCAATTTCGAGTATTATGTCGCCGTCAGCCATTCCCGCCTCTTCTGCGGGGCTTCCCTCAGCTACCTTGGTGACGATTACGCCGTGTCCAACTGGCAAGCGATAGTATCGGGCTATTTCCTCGGTCAGGGTTAAGCCTATGACGCCGAGCCAAGGTCTTTTAGCGATTCCTTCGCTTATGATTTCTGTGGCGCAGGTTTTCGCGGAGTTGATGGGTATGGCGAAGCCTATGCCCTGAGCGAACGGTATTATGGCGGTGCTTATGGCGATGATTTTGCCTTCAAGATCCACGAGTGGCCCGCCACTGTTGCCAGGATTGATGGCGGCGTCTGTTTGCACGAGGTTTTCAATTAATCCTCGTTCAGACTCTATGGTTCGGTTTAAGGCGCTGATGACGCCTGAAGTGACAGTGGGTCCGCCTGAAAGTCCGAAGGGGTTTCCGATGGCGTAAACTCTTTGCCCAACTCTAAGCTTGTCTGAGTCGCCGAACTCTGCGGACTGGAGGTTTTTGCCCCTGACCCTCACGACTGCTATGTCGCGGGCAAGGCACGATCCAACTATGGTGCCTTCGGTGACTTCGTTGTTCCAGAGGGCGACGTTGATTTTTTGTGAGCCGCCAACCACGTGGTTATTGGTCAGGATTAAGCCTTTTTCAGCGTCGAATATGGTGCCTGAGCCCATGCCGCCTACTGGGACGGCTTGATAGAATATGTTGTGCACAAGTCTGATGGTGCTTATGTTGACTACGCTTTTGGTTACTTTTTCTATGATGTCTAAGACTTTGTTTTCGTCATAGGAGGACAAGTCTACCCGCCTCTTAGAAAGAATGTTTTATTTGGCGGTTTTAATAAATCTTCCAAGTCACTTCGGAAGGCAAAAATCGCATCCGACTATTGGGGGTCTCTGGTTCGGCTGGCAGAGCGGACACATGAGACCGTTGCTTCTTATTATTGTGCAGGCTTGACAAAAGAGCTTCATGACTTCCATCTGCTGAGATGTTTGGATGGGCTGGGCAACCAGAAGGGGTATCATTTGGTTTACGATTGTTTGTACTTCAGGAACTTTTTCTATGGGTATGGTTGTGCCTCTGACGTTTTTGTAGTATTTACTGACGGCGGATTGGGTTATTCCAAGGATTTCCGCCACTTGCATTTCCTTCATTTCATGTTGGTCGAGCAATGTTCTTGCCAAAAGGGCTCTTATGGCGGGTGATACTGTTTTTACTGCGACTTCGCATGGCGTGAGCAATGTTCCACCAGATGTGGTTAATTATTGGGAAAATCTATATAAACATGCCGTATGTCATGTTATCTATGACGTATGTCCTGACGGGGTCACCTCTGAAATCTCCTTCCAACTGATCTCTCATCTCCTTTCCCGTCAGGCAAACGTCCTCCCCGAGGGAAACAAATAACATGAAAACAGCAGACACGGTCAAAGCATTCAAAAACGCTTGCAAAACCCAAGGCATAACTGACATACTGATAACTCTTGACAGGGAATGCAAAGACTGTAAACCTGTAACGCCCCTTGAGTGCATAACAAGCTGCAACGTCTACAAACTTAGAAGCGAACTTAGACGACTATGCGAAACCATGGAAAACCCCAATTTCATGAAGGACCTTCTCAACGTTCTCAAAAACGATACCCGACTCCAAATCATGCAGGCAATTGCGAAAGGTCGCTATTCCGTAAGCAAACTGCAACAAGAACTCAAGAAAGCAGGCTATCTACACAGTCAAGATACTTTAGCAGAAGAATATCTGCAGCCGCTCTTGCAAGTGGGGCTTGCCGCGGAATCTCAAGACCAATTCTACGCCACAGCGTTCGGAGGAAAACTCACCGAACTCATCGACAACATCCCCGAATTCATAGATTTCCTTCCAGCACACTCTGAATGCTACGAAGAAAAAATCCTCAAAGCCTTACTTAATGGACCCAAAACTTTCGAGGAAATCGAGCGCTTAGTGCCTTCTAAGATTGTATCGCGAATTCTGAAACGACTAAAAACCGTGGGTCTAATGGAAACCCCCGAGGAAAGAGACTACATTTTTTTCTTCAAGTCGAAACGCGACCCAACCAAAGAAACCCTAACCGCAACCGAAAGTAAAGTATACAGCAACATTCTTGACGAAGGCGTCTCAGCCAAAAAACTCGCGCAGAAAACAGAGCTTTCACTGAGGCGAACGTACAAGTACCTCAGAGGCTTAAAAGGCAAAAAACTCGTGTTCGCACGCAAAACTCCCAAAACCTACTGCCTAACCGACAAAGGCGAACGGCTAGCTTGGCTCTTGAATGAACTGCACAAGTTAGTTGCAGAGACACTCAGTTATTCCGTGCAGTTTACCAAGCACACCGAAAATTCTTAGCCGAAACTCAAGCTATATTGACTTGAAGTCTTTCCACGTTTGCGCGTCGATTTCTTTGATTATTGCATCTTTAGCTTCTTTGTCTGCTTCCTTGTAGAGTTTCCACAGTTTCGTTAGAATGTCAATAATGGGTCCAATCACGCCTAAGATTGCCACTAATGCAAATTTAGTGGGTTTGCCTGTCTGTGAGTTGGCATAGTTGGCGAAGTCAGTGATTTCCTCAGCTATCGGCTTGTACTTCTCTTTGAGAGATTTTACTTCCACTCCTTGTCTGATGTTGAATTTCAACTGTGCGAGCCAGCCGTCATAGTCGCTTTTGGTTTGGTTGTATTTTTTCTGGGTTTCCACATATTGTGTGGAGTCTGGTTTGAAGTGTTCTTTTATGTAAAGGACGGCGCTTTCCATTTGGGATTTTCCTTTCGCCATTGGGTTTATGATTTCGCTGATTTGTTGTTTCAAGTTTGGTAAGTTTTTCA
>JBGOXQ010000113.1:0-6416 GCA_041479225.1 Bathyarchaeia archaeon | reverse complement strand
TTTCCGCCGCCCACCCAAACGCCTTCTTTGTAGATGACTTCGTCAGATTTTATGCCGAGAACCTTGGTGGCGAATTCATGGTGGTAACGGACGGTTTGGTCTTTCCAATAAACCTCCTTGTCAGGATAGTTGAAAGCGTGGGCTCCACCCATCTCGAAAATAGTCAAGTGCCTGCCAAAAGTGGGTCCAGTGTTAGAAATGTCAGTTAACCTGATGGATGGCTGAGAAATAACCAGCGGATTTGCTGGAGGAGGAGAAATTCCATCCGTTACGTAAGGCTGAAAGTCGATGATGCTGGCATGTGTAAGGTAGATGTCGCTTCTCCACCGTGCCACCACTGGATACGGCTTTATCCGCGTGTGACCGTTTTTTTCGAAGAAAGACAGAAAAGCTTCTCTCATTTCAGGTAAGCTGAAACTTTTTTTGGTGGCAGGGTTGTTTATGAATGTGTAGTATCCGCATTCGTCGCTGGTGGATTCTCCGCATGTTTCCTGCGAAGTGTTCTGCGTCCAGAAGTATTCGCTGCATTTTGGACATTTTTTTCTCACGAAGCCTTCTTGCTTGAAGAAAGGCAGCTGATACATTTCTGGTGGAAACTCTTTCAAGCTAAAGCACCTTACTTTTCAACGGGTTAACCTACTTCACGGATTTAAATCATTTCGCTATTTGTCACCAATGCGTAGTGTTTTAGGGAAAACGCCACTCTTCAACCATTGCTGTATTTTCTTCACAGCTTTTCTCCAATCCATAACGCCGCAAAGGCTTAGTCAAGTGCCTCTGAGAGCGAGTGGAAGTCACGTAAAGCCCGAGCTTCAGCTCTCGCTCAACAGGAACCTCAACTTTTACTAAGTCTGGGAACCTTGATCCGCAGTTCTCACATCTAAAGCCCTGATTCTTTCCCATTGACTTCAACCGTTTACCACATTTTGGGCATAGCGGATTCTGCTGCAGAACCTTCGGTGCCAACTGCAAGATAGAGATTTTTTCAAGGTTAATCGTTAAAGGCTTATCCTTAGTTGGCTTGCGCACGGCGCCGAAAACTTCTACGGCATCGCCGATTATAAGTTCTCGCGCAATTTTGCGAAGATCACCTGTGGGCTCGTAAGCGGCACAGGCTACTTCTGCTGTTTCGTCCTTTATGGCGAAAATCACGTGCCGCAGAGGAATTATCTGTGGGTTCCGCGAGACAACGCCTTTGGCAATTACAGAACTATAGGGCTGCAGCTGGTTAAGCGCTTTCGCATGGATTAGATGTGCGTTTGTGCCTTGGTTGCTGCGGAAAATCATCCATCTTTCCACAGGCTCCAGCGGTTTAACCATGCAGAAGGCTTGCTTCACGATTTCAGGCGTCTCGCCTCTGATGCCAAAAAGAATTGGGTCTGGACCTCTCGGCGTGATTATGACCCTTTTTTTCTCCAAGTCAACATTATTAAAAGTGTAGGGCTGTAGAGCTTCGTCCATTTGATAGATTGAGGCTTCGTCAACTTGGCGTTTTGTTCCGTAGTTTTCAGGTTTCCTGTACGCGATAAGCTCGAATGTGTGGTCGCCCAAGAAAGTTTCACCTATCGCTGCTAACGCACCAATTATTCCGCGTTGCGTATTATAGCCCAGCGCTTCAGCGTGGAACTTGACGATGAGCTGCATGGCTTGTTTGAGGGTTACGATGCCTGTTTCCGCGTTTTTCGCAAATAACGTAATTTCGCTAGGGACTTCAAGAGTTTTTAGGAAAACTACGCCGGGATCTGTGCCTTTCCAGTTTAGGTCTGAATGCGCTTCCACCAAAGTGATTGTGCATTCTTTGATTGCCTCCTCCAATTCGGCATCGTATTCGATTCTTAGGCACAGGGCACCGTTGCCGCGGGTTTTCCAAGGAACATTAGGGTTAAGCCTCACTAAACTGGGGTAATCCAGAATTGCGGCGCCTAACTTTCCCAGTTCTTCTACCAAGAGTGCAGCGACATATGTGGTGCAGCCTTTTCGAGTTGAGTCTGTGTCGTCTAATCCAATGTGCATACACTGTTTGCTCTTTGGGGAGTACAACGTGATTTCCTGCAGAGTAAGAACTTAGATATGCGCACTAAAAAGATTGCCGTGTAACAAAGAAATAATGTAGCAACAGTAAATGCATTGCCTGAAGGATTATCTTGGGCTTTTCTTTGTTGCTACTTTGCTCTTGGAAAACAGCAAAGCTGCAGTCGCGCAAAATAGAAGCAAACCTACGACGGCGATGGCGGGGAACTCTGGAATCACAGCGTCCACTGAGCCACTGATGTCTGTATGGTCAATTGGCGCGGATACTTCATCGGGCAGAGGATGATCTGCGAGTTCGCTCTGCAGAACAAGGTCTGAGTGCCCAGCGACAGTCACGTTGAAAATGAGGACAACTATGCTTCCGCTGCCGTTGAAAGAATCCGCAGGGTTCTCGGATGTGGCGGCAATATGGTATTCCCCAGTTTCCTGCGACCCCGTTTGTTCAGCGATATTTATTGGATTGTACAAAACACCAGTTGGAGTGGCTCCCATGCCTAAACGCAATTCAGTACGTAAAAGATAAAGGACTGTTGTGTTCCAGTTTAGAGTTACATCTACGCCATAGAGATTTTGTACGTTGCTGATGGTTATGTTGATTGTAAGTGTTTCACCTGGACGGGGTGTGCTCGCTTGAGGAACAACGCTTACAATTGTGCCGGAAGAACCTTGAGACTTCCCCATTTGAATGGGGAAAACCGCAATCAACACGAAAATAGTTGCCGATAGCAAAATCAAATGCTGTTTTGATGGCTTAGCGTGTTTCATGGTTATCCACCTTGCCCCGTTCAGCAAGAGTCACTATCTTGTCTCTCCCCTTCTTATACCTTGTCACAATGCCTTTCTTCTCCAAAGCGGTCAAAAGCTGACTTGTCTTAGCTTTAGAAAATCGGGATTGCTCAGTTATGGCTGACTGGAAGGCACTTCCCCCGTTAGCTTGGAGGATTTTCACTATTTTTTGTTCTTCGCTTTCTATGGCGGGAAATTCCGCAAACTTGGCGGCTTCGGTTAGTTCACTTTTGCGTTTTCGGCGTCTTGCCATAAAAACGCCAACCAAAGATGCAGCTGCAACTGCAGAGGCTATACTTATTATCGCATAAAGTTGCCATTCGCTGCCATCTGCAGCTTGGTTTGAAGTTGGCGAAGGCGATGGTGTTGCCGAGAGTGATGTGAGGGTGATGCTGGGTTTTTCGTTTACGAAAAGTTGGGTTCCCAGCCACTCCAGTGTCTGCGTGGAATTGTCTCTTTCGTCGGGGGCTGGAAAAACAGATTTCAGAGCGTAAGTTTCGGGATAACTTATTTGGAGTCCGCCGTCGCCGTATAGATTGTTGAAGAAGTTATTGACGTGAAACACGTCGCCGAATGTGATTTCTCCGTTTTGGATCACGCTGAAGTTTTGCCAAGTGAACAGGTACGCAACTGTTTTTGACTGGTTTGTTGATATGACGGTGCTTATTTGCAGCGAGTTGGGGTCTAAACTCATTTCTCGCTGGGTTTGGTTTGCGGCAGCGTTAATGAGGGAGCCAACTTTCTGTTGGAATCCTTCCCATGTGTCCACTGTGCCGTTGATGTCTGAAACTTGAGTTATCGTCCACGAAGCTGACCCGCCGATGTTGATTTGAACCTTGTACTGTATGTAGGTTTGAGCTTGCACTATAAGCAATGGCGTAAGCAAAAAGAAAACCGCAAACATGATGCACAGGGCAATCGGGAAGTGTAATCTCATGTTAGACCTTGTTTAACAATTAAAAGCCTGCTTATTTAAGAATTGTAAAAAGCCAAACCACTTTTCAAGACCCATTCTTAGGTTCACGCGAGCAGTTTCTCAAGCGCAATTGCGCCCACTTCTTTGTTGGCTTGGAATGTGCATATTAGATTTTGAGCATGGCGGTGGTTCATATTTAAATAAGGAACTGGAATTGGAGTTTAAGAACTAAAATGAACCGCAATGAACTTTAATGAACTGAAATGAACAGTTTTTGCGCCTGTTTATTAAAAAGAGGCTCAGAAACGCTTTTATTTACCTTAAGATAAGTTTCTTGTAAAACAAAATGAGTGAATGAAAATGAAAAAGATAATCGCATTAATAATCGTGGCAGTCATCGCGGTAAGCGCTTTTAGCCTAGCAGCAAGTGCAAGCGCAATGCCTTTCATGGACTGGAGAAATGGCATGCGCGGCAACATGCGCGACACAATTCACGACGCCATTCATGGAACTAACGTTCAAACGAGCTTCGTAAGTTTGAACGGACCGATAACCCAATGGGGCAACACGAACGTTATGGGCGCCCTTCAAGCGCAGACCAGAACCCTCGTAATCAACACCACAAGCACTCGCCAAGGGTCTTTTGCCACAGCTATATGGACAACTAACACTTCGCGACCAATCAGCGCAGTCAGAGCCAAAGAGAACTTTACCTACACCTTCTACACAGCCAGACTAACTGAACCATCAGTTTCAGCATTGAACGTCAGCGGAAATGACTTCTTTATGAACGGCACATGGACAGTTTACCAGGTTATCTCTAGCTTCAACATTACGACTAACGAAAATGGGACCGTAATTGGATTCCATCGGGAGCAAAACTCAGTTGCTAAAGCAACGAATGAATATGGAGAGCTTAAAGTCTCCGGAAACTGGATAACCTTTAGCTTGTCCATCAACGGAGTTGAGACCTTGACTGGTTCTGTGCGTGCTCAGAGGATGGGGACCCGAATGTTTAACCCCTTTATAGTCAACGATGGCAGCCAAACAACAGTTACAAACGCTGACGTGGCAATTGTGGCAAGCGCCTACGGAACTATGCCGGGTTATGGTAACTACGATCAACGGATGGACTACAACTTTAACTACAGAATCGATATATGCGACTTGACGACTGCCGCAGCCAACGTTAACGTGCAGTAAACTGCCGTTTTTCCTCGCAATTCTTCTTTCTCTTTTTTGTTTTAGCCGTTCTTGTGGTTTTATCTGAAAAATTATAAGTCAGAAATCTTCATTTGTAAAATGCTGATGAACTCAAGTGACGAAGACACCTGTGAAAGCTGCTGATGTCGGCAAAATAGTGGCGTTGCCTTGCGGATGTGCTTACCAGGATAAGGTTTGGTTGTTGATGTGGGTGAGCTAGTGTGAGTATCACAAGCTTAAACGGACAGCTAAGAGGCAGTACAGACCAAAAGCTGAATGCGTGAGACCATAGTGATTCTGCAGCGGATTTTGCGAAGCATGGCTTAATAGAAAAAGTTGTCTTTTTAGAGGGGGATGGCACTTGTGTTCCTGTGCAGTCTAGAGTCCGTCGTGCTGAATGGTGTCACTTCAATTTTGACTTTGCTGTCAGTTGTCATGGTTCGGCAGATAAGGTTGAGTGAGCCTTCGGTGAAGTTTAGCACTGTCTGACCTTCGTTTGTGAGGTTGTAGACTTTTCTTGGTCTTTCAGTGTCCATGTTCCATTCGCTTTTAACGTAGCCTTTCTTCTCAAGGGTATTCAACAGTGGATAAACGGTGCTGGGTCCAAAGTAGACGCCAAAGGAACGGCGAATCTTGGTGATCACTTGGTATCCGTGCATTGGCTGCTGGTCAAGGAATTGGAGGATAATCATATCTAGAAGCCCTTTCGTGAGTTTGGTTTGGATTTCTTTTTGGTAGTTGGTCATTTTTCTTCTTCCCTTTGTGTATTTTTGTTGTACATGTGTACAATATGTCTCTTCTGAGACATATCTTATGACTCTATACACCCTAGACCTACTTATAAACCTTAACACATAACGGAGGCATATAGATGCATATCTAGGAGAGTTATCCATCAGAACTGGGAACGTATCAGACCTTGAAATGTGCCCGAAAGCATCCTCTGCTATCTGTATTTTGATCTCTGAGGGAACTGTACAACAGATGAGCACTAAACCCGAAAAAGCAGTGTTTGAACAGGCGAAAAAGGGGTTAAAAATGCGGTGGGCGCTGAAGGAAAAAGTTAAGGTTTTCTATGTAATCTACAAATGCTAACTCTTCCTTCGGGATGTACTTAAAGTAAGGTACTTTGCTATGCATGGCCTGCATGATTTTTGTCTCTAACAGATATGCAGCTTGCCCGAAGATTTCTTCCAAAGCGTGCGCGAAAGTTGCGATGTTGTTTGGGATGTCTTCTCGTTTCACACCGTATCTTTTCTCTACGCATTGGTATAAGATTTGTTGGGATGAGCAGCCTAACTTGGAGAAGGCAGAGTCTATTGTTTCCAGAAGCAGGTCGTTGAAGTTGGGTGCTTTGGGCTTCGCACGGGGAATAAGGCATTTTGTTTCCATGTTGGCTATGGGTTTGATGTTGGGGATTTTGTGTATTTGTGTTGTACTGTTCATGTGTTATACGCTTCTACACTATGGGTATCGTGAA
>JBGOXQ010000112.1:0-6429 GCA_041479225.1 Bathyarchaeia archaeon | reverse complement strand
CTCCACCGTAGCTGATGCGGGTGGTATCTTCGCAGGGCGAGCTGTTTTCAACAGCGTGCACTAAGACTTCAACGGGGTTTTTGCCCGTGCGCAAATTAATAATCTCAAACGCCTGCTTCACGATGTTCGCGGATTTGGCTTTTTTGCCGCTGTTCTTTCCAGGACGCATAAGGTTGTTGATTAAGCGTTCCACGATGTTGACGTTGGCTTTGCGGAAACGCTGGTGCTCGTGTCTGCCCATGCTGTGCGGCGCCACCATAGGCGTCAAATTCAAGTAACGCTGCAGGCCTAGGTCGGTGACTTTTATGTCTTTGAAGCTCCATTTCTGGAAAAGCTTAATTTCAGTTTGCTGTGCGGGTTGGGTCGTGGTTGATGTTGTGCTCATGCATCTCACCGTGCGGGTTTCTGCTTGCGTCCGTAGACGAGTTCGTTGAGGCTTACGCCGTTAACCATGATGACTTTCCACCGTACCCCAGGAATGTCGCCCATGGCGCCTCCGCGGGTGCCGCCGATGCCTTCCACGACGACTTCATCGTGTTCATCGACGACGTTGAGGGCGCCGTCTCCAGGTAGGAAAGCGCTGATTACACGTCCATTCTTGATTAGTTGAGTCCTAACGCATTTGCGGATGGCACTGTTAGGCTGCTTGGATTCGACGCCGACTTTTTCGAGAACTATGCCCCTTGATTGTGGTGCGCCTTGCAGGGGATCAACTTTTTCGTCGAGCATGAGTTGGCGTCGGTTGTAGTAACGGTCGCTCCAGCGGAACATTCCGCGTTTCTTTTGGAGTTTTCGGGCTGCGAATTCGCCACGTGGTGATTTTGAACCCATTCAATTATCCTCTTTTGCACAGTTAGAATTCCAAGACTAGTATTTAAACAAAACGAAGCAGAGTTGGGGTTTGCTGTGAAAAGCAAATTGGTTACGGATTGTAATTGAAAAGTCATTTTTTATGTGTTTAGTTGTGGTGGCTGCTGTTGGCTGTTGTTTTGGCGCTCGGTTAACATGAGAAAGATTATGGCTTATTATATAATCCAGCAAAGGCAGGAGAATAAAAAACAGTTTGAGATTTTGTAAGATAAAAAAGGGGGAGATGTTAGGTTTTCTTCAGTTTCCACCACAGCAACGGTATGCCCGCGGGAAGCAAGGCAACGCACCAGAGGTAAGGATTGTGCGGGACGATGAGTTCATACCATGCCATGCGGCGTGCGTAATAGCCGCCCGCGGCGAAGTACACGATTACGCCGAAGGCGAAGTAGGCTCCGAGGGTTGCAGCGGTGGCACCGATGAGCTTCGGGTTCAGCAAGGCTTGTGGTTTGCGGATGACGGGAAGTAGAGCGGCTAGGCCGAGAACAGCAACTGCAAGCAAACCTACGACGGAAAGAACGAAACCTGTGGCGTTAAGCCAGTCGCCGAGGATTTCAGTGGGGTTCCATGTAGTCAGCATGCCCGTCCACTGCATAGTGAAGTTGAACCAGAAGATGTCGAAGAGGAAAGCAACTGCCGTGATGGCGCTCCAGCGAATTATGTCGGGTTTCGGCGCGTTCTTGGCAACGAGCGAACGCAGCTTAAGCAGAAGCGGCGGTATGATAAGGACCATGGCGAGGCTGGTGAATCCTGCGGCAAAAAGGACTTCATTGACGGGGGTGACTTCGAAGTACCAGATATTTCCGCCTGTGGAAGGAAATATGAAGCCCAGCCAGACAGTTGGGATGAAGCACAGGTAGTAGCCTGCTTCCAAAGCCAGGGCAGCTGTGACTTTATTCTTTATCTGCGGCATCGAAGCGCTTCCTTTGCGCCAATAGAAGAACGCGGCATAGAGTGCAGGGGTCGCAGCTATGGTATGCAGGATGCCGCCGATTGTGCCACCTAGTTCGCTGCTGTAGAAGGTGGCTGTCCACCAAGCCTGCTGCATGTAACCAGAATACGTTGTGAAGTTTGTGATGAGGTCAGTGCTGAATATGAGGCTACGGACAAGGTCGTAGATTCCGATGGTAAAGAAAGCGATGACTACTATGAGTATGAGTAAGGCAGGCGAGAATATGTTTCTTTTCACGTTAATTTCTTCATTCATATCTATCAAGCACCTGAACCCTACTATAGCTCAAGAATATGATATTGTTCGCCATGGAACAACTTGTTCCCGCAGCGGAACACCATGCCATAGCATAATATACCTTGAAACACGAACATAGAACCACGGAGGCCGTTTGCACATGCGAAAAATCAAAACCCATGGAAGCTATCTTAAAAGCCAGACCAGAAAGAACGCTGCCAAAGCGGCACTCTGCATATTCTTGTGCGCAGCAATTTTCTTGTGGACCGTCCCAAAATTGTTTTTAATGAATTTCGATTTGTTCTTAGAAGTCGAGCTGCTTGTTGCGCTGATTTTTCTCGGGGCCTTTTACTTTTATCTTCATAAGTATCGCATCTACAGCGGCGGCTTGGAGGGAGAAAAACGAGTTTCCAAACTGCTAAACGACACATTAAGCGATGAATATTTTCTGATTAATGATGCGTATTTTCGTGATGGCGGTGGAGACATCGACCACATTCTGCTGGGACCAAACGGATTATTTGCCATAGAGACGAAGAACTGGAGCGGCAAAGTGACCTGCAATGGCGATGAATGGCACAGAGATAACCGACATGGAAAATCTGATTCCGCGAGCCCGAGCAGGCAGGTTAAGAAGAACGCGGCAAGAGTACGAAACGTGCTTGAGTCTAGTAAAACCCTAGGCGGTGTCAGAATCTGGGTTGAGGGAGTAGTGGTTTTCGCAAATAAACATATAGACCTCCAATTGAGTCATCCAAGTGTTCCGATTCTCAGACTTCATGAACTTTCCGACTTCATAAAATCGTACAGAAGCTCAAGCAGTTATTCGCGTCAACAACTGGAAATAATGGGACAGGAAATAGTCAAACAAGCCCGATAGGTAAATGATGCTTGGAAAGTAAAAGACATCTTTCTCACTGTTGATTTATGCTTTGAAAACACTTAAAAACTGTTGCCGCGTCAACTTCTAGTCAGTGACGTGTTTTATGGCTGACAACGCACCTAAACCTGCAGAGGTTTCGCCAAGCAAATCGGCTTTAACGGTGCTTTTTTCAGTGGTTTTTCTCGACAACTTGGGCTTCGCGATAGTCCTGCCCTACCTGTTCTATTATGCGCAAAATTTGGGTGCGTCAGATTTCACTTACGGGCTGCTTTTAGCTGCGTACAGCGTTATGTCCTTCGCGTTCACACCCGTCATTGCATGGCTTAGCGACCGCTACGGACGCAGAAGAATCCTGCTGGTGGCGTTGGCGGTTTCCAGTTTCAGTTACTTCGTCTTCGGAACCGCGCAGATGCTGTGGCTTCTGTTTGCTTCAAGAATGCTGGCTGGAACCACTGCCGCAACCGTACCTGTCGCTCAAGCATACGTTGCCGACGTGACCACCGAGAAAAACCGACTGCGTTACTTGGGGTTGCTGGGTGCGGCGGCAGGTTTAGCTTTCATTTTGGGTCCAGCCATTGGAGGAACGTTAAGCGCTTACTTCGGGTTCGCCGTTCCATCTTTTCTGGCTTCGGCTTTAGCGCTTGCGAATTTGGTCTCGACTTATTTCAGGTTGCCTGAACCTCCGAGGGCAATCGATGAAAAACAGAAATCCTCATCCTCATTGTCGGCTTTGCAGGCTATTCTGAGGAAAAAAACAGTCGCCCTGCTTCTTGCCGCGTATTTCATGTTTTTCATGTCCTTTGTATTCCTTCAAGCGGTTCTTTCACCTTGGCTGCAAAAAGTCTTCGGATTCGGCTCCATCGAAACAGGCTACGTTTTCTTCTACATAGGTGCCATAAGCGTGTTCACCCAGACCGTGCTTTTGCCACGGTTAAGCAGGAAAAGCTCACGTTCAACCATAGCCTTAATCGGGATAGTGGCGTTGGCAACAGGGCTATTCGCCCTGAGCAACGTAAGCAACCTAATACTCCTATTCCTAGTTGTCGCATTGGCATCTTTTGGCTTTGGCATTCAAATCATCGCGTTGAACACGCTCATCTCAGTCAACACGCCGAAAGAAGCACAAGGTGGAACCCTAGGCGTAGCTCAGTCACTTGCCGCTTTGGCGCAGACAATCGCGCCGATTCTGGCGGCGTCGGCTTTTACTTTCGGTTCATCTATAGGCGCCGTTGGGCTGGCTTTCATAGTGTCCGCGTTGCTCTCGCTTTCCACGCTTCCTTTGGTTTTAGCTTTCAGAAGAACATCAAAAGAATAATGGCTGCCTAGTTCAGCGTTATTTTTAGCCAAATCTTCCGTTTCACAACTGCAAACGAGAAGACACTAGTGACTAACAATGTGCCCGCCAAAATTAAATTCGCCAATGTAGCCAACTCAAGGTTCTGCGCCACGTAAAGGCTCACGCACAGAAAGAAATAGAAAGACACAAAGCCCATGAAGCATTCGACTGCATGGATAATTTTTCTTCCTCGGTAAGCTTGCGCCTTTAGCCTTCGTACTGCGGAGTGGGTGCTTTTTGAGATGTCAGGGAGATCATCCAGAAGCAAGGTTATACCGCCTAGCACGAAGAATCTGCCTGCATTCACGAAAAAGTCGGTGATGTTTCCTGTTAGCAAATCAAGAATAGAAACGCGAGTAAGCATAAGCAGCAACACAGCAGCTAATCCCAAAACAAGAAGGCCATAGACATAATGGTGGAACCATAGTCGACCCGTGTTCACCTTGCCAAGGGACGCAGCAGGAAAAATGTTCATGACCGAAACCGCGATTATCAGCCAAAGCAGGTTTGCGTTTACAAAATATGGCGGATAAATGGTCCAGTTGGCACCGTAGAAACCAGTCAAAAGCCCTACAGCGTACATTATGCAGAGTAAGCTGTTGAAAATCAAGGTTAAGCTGAACAGCTTCTTCCCAAGGATTAAGGCGTTGGGCAAAGTTGAGCCTCAAGTTGCGGTGGGTTTGTGGTTTCAAGTTTCTATTGGAAGCATCCTATAATTCTATTATGGTACTCCACGGCGAGGCTCTACTGAAAGATTTCGCCTGTTTAGTCTCTGCTACCTACCCCCCCTCTATTTATAGAATCAACCTGCACGTAAACCGCTGTTTGACTGCCTGACGCTTCAGCAACTAACTGCTCACAGCACCTACCTCCCTTATTTATAGAATCAAATGCAGAGTGAACTTGTAAGTGAATCTCGGGTTCTTTGCGTCAAGTGCTTTTGTTCAGCCCAGTTGTTTCTTTCGCGTGGCGGCATTTTCATTGGTTCCATTTAGGGCGCCTTTTTGGTTTCCAGAACTTTTAGGAATTCATTTACTGAGAGTATTTGTGTTTTCTTATAGCTAACTACTTTGAGGAGGTGCTTGTCGCCGCTAACTATGTAATCTGCGCCAGCTGCAAAGGCGCATTCTATGAACTTGTCGTCGGCTGGATGTTCTTGAACAACATTAACCTTTTTTGTAACTTTAACGAATTTTCCAATCTTCAGAATCGCTTCAATTAAATCTTCATGACTTAAGCCCTCGGCTTGGTAGGCTTTTTTTAGCTTCGGATAAGTCAAAACTCGGCTAATTTCCGCAACAATCTCTTCAGAAGTAAGGATGCTGACTCTGTGGTCTGTGGCGGCTTTCATGATTTCTGCAGGTTTTCCGCCCCAAAGCAGTGCTGATATCCAAACGTTTGCGTCAAGAACTATCTTTGGCTCTCGCTTCGTCGATGAAGGCGTTTATGTCTTCCTCCGTGAGACCCATTTGCCGAACTCTAGCCCACACTGGCTTCATGGTTTCTTCAAAGGATTTATCAATTATTTTTTTGAGGACAATAGTATCATCAATGGCTATTGCCAGAATTTTCTCGCCTTTCTTCAAGTTAGCCGCCTTCCGCACATTCGCAGGGATAACCACTTGCCCTTTAGAGGAAACTTTGGTTGTAGATGCTTCAACCATGCGCTCACCGCTTATACAGTAAGAATATTCTTACTTATAACGATATAGTGAAAATTGCGTTAATCATAAATTCTCAAAGCACTACTAATGACTAACGGGAGAAATCAGAATTGAAGTACGAAATTAAGTATAAGCCCTCTTACGCTATGCTCGTAGTAAACTTGGACCAGGGCGAAACCATCACCGCAGAGTCAGGCGCCATGACCTACATGGACCCCGCAATTGAAGCACACACACGCAAAAGAGAGAAGAGCTTCTGGGGCAGCGTCGGCTTAAGCCTCATCGGCGGACAAAGCTTCTGGGTCAACGACTACACCGCCACCCAAAGCAACGTGGAAGCAGGCTTCGTTGCGGCACCCGTCGGCGACATAGAAAAACTCGAAGTAGCACCCAACCAAGGCTACATCATACAGAAATCAGCGTACATAGCCAGCACCCAAAACATAGACCTAGACATCAAATGGGAAGGCTTCACCAAAGGCCTCTTCGG
>JBGOXQ010000111.1:0-6469 GCA_041479225.1 Bathyarchaeia archaeon | reverse complement strand
TACAGGTTTCACACCTAAAATATCCCTTAAAATGTACAAACGTATAATGGAGATATGAAAAATGAGTGAACGTGTACATAAAAACAGTGCCTACTTAAATGGCAAATCAACCGTTGGAACAACCACCCGCGTTAAAGACACCAGCACCATAAGCGGCATGTGTCCCATATGCATCCGCGACTGCCCCGTTATGTGCGAAATCAGCCTCTCAGCCTTCCGAGGAAGAGAAGCCCTCTATCCGGAGCCCGCTCAATTCGGAACCAGCACCGCAGGCGCACTGAAGAACTTTGGCTTAGATTGGAGCCACTTCAGCATCCAAGCAGGACTATTCGATGCGCAAGGCATCAAAGAAAGCAGCGAAGAAGCCATCTTCCCAAACGTCAATTTGGAAACCAAGATCGGCGGCATGCCCCTCAAAATGCCCATCCTCACGGGCGCTTTCGGCTCCACCGATGTGGCACGCTTGAACTGGGAAGGCTTAGCGGTCGGCGCAGCATTAGCAGGCGTTTCCATCACGGTTGGAGAAAACGTTGTCGGCATGGATGTAGAAGCCAAAATACAGAACGGCAAAGTCATGGCTTCGCCTGAACTGAAGCGCAGAGTTGACTTGTTCCGCAAATTCTGGGACGGAAAAAACGGCGACGTCATCATCCAGACCAACGTGGAAGACCAGAAACTGGGCATAGACGTTTATGCGCTATCGCAGCTTGAAGTGAACATCATTGAGCGCAAGTGGGGACAAGGAGCCAAAGCCATCGGCGGCGAAGTTCGCCTCAGAGACCTGCAGAAAGCTATTTTGCTGAAGAAGCGCGGCTACATCGTGATTCCCGACCCTGAAGATCCCGTGGTGCAGGAGGCGTTCAAGGAAGGAGTGTTCAACACGTTTGAGCGTCACAGCAGAGTCGGCATACCGAAAGAGAAAGGCTTCCTCGAAGACATCGATTGGCTACGCAAGCAAGGCGCCAAAAAAGTGTTCCTGAAAACAGGTGCATACCGTCCTTCAGCCGTGGCTTACACAATGAAATGGGCTTCCGAAGCAAAAATCGACGCATTAAGCTTTGATGGCGCAGGCGGCGGCACAGGCATGAGCCCCGTTCCCATGATGGATGAAATGAGCATACCCACGATTTACTTGCAGGCAATAGTGATGCGGTGCGCGCAGATTCTGAAGAAGAAAGGCAGGTACGTTCCAGACTTGGTGATGGCAGGCGGATTCATCGAAGAAACCAGCATATTCAAAACCATAGCCATGAGCAACTATGGACAAGGACCAATGGTGAAAGCAGTGTTGATGGGTCGCTCCCCGATAACGGCAGCTATGAAGGCAAGTTACTTCAAGCAGCTCGCGGCAGAAGGCAAGTTACCTAAGCAATTCGTAGATCGCTTCGGCGCAACCCCTGATAAGTTCTTCATCGCCACCCCCGAACTCAAAACAAAATACGGCAAAAGATTCAGTGAGATTCCTTTGGAAGCCATAGGCGTCTACACCTATCTTGCAGACCGCGTAGGCGTTGGATTGAAGCAGCTGATGGCGGGCAACCGCAAGTGGAAGCTTGATTTGCTCGGCAGAAACGACCTTATGAGCCTCTCGGAACGCGC
Organism: Bathyarchaeia archaeon; assembly: GCA_041479225.1. GTDB lineage: Archaea > Thermoproteota > Bathyarchaeia > Bathyarchaeales > Bathycorpusculaceae > JADGNF01. The sequence continues at coordinate 4,870 of JBGOXQ010000111.1, read as the reverse complement.
AACGCGGGTCACGGGCATCCCGATGGCGGACGAAGTCGAGAAAGATGCCATAGAGAAAATCCTCGAATAAACACACCCCTTTCTTTTCTTTTTTTTCTTTTAGACTATTTTGAGCAGATTCGCTGTTTTGGCGGTATAGGAAAATTAATTAAAACCGTTGCCTAGAGTTTCATCTGTGAATTCTGATAGAGTGATTTTTGATGGTAAAGACCAAACCGAAAACTGTAGATGAAATTTTCAGCAAAATTGACCCTGACAAGAAAGAAATCGCTGAACGCCTTCGCGCTCTAGTGAAGGGAACGCTTCCGAAGGCGGTTGAATCCGTTAGGCAGGGAAGAATCACCTACGCCTTGAACGGGAAGGATCTTGCGGCGATTAGGCTAACTAAGGACCATGTTGATGTGATTTTCGTGCAGGGCAATAGACTCAGTTCGAGTTTGATGAAGGGACAGGGAACAGTAAGTGACCCTATGCATGTTGAAATGGTTTCATTGAAGAGTTTGACTGAAGCAGAAGTCATTCGGCTGCTGAAAGACGCCGCCGCAATCACTTAGCACATTGCATTTTGGAGGTTGCTTTATGGCGGAAGAACACACTGCCTTAACGGTTGCGCATGCGCAGCTTAAGCTTGCAGCAAAAAAGCTGAATTTGGACCCTGGAATTCTTAAGATGCTGAGTCAGCCGAAACGGTCAATACTGGTTAGCATTGATATTCGGTTGGATGACGGCAGCATCGGCGTGTTTAACGGCATACGTGTGCAGCATTGGGATGTGCGTGGCCCCTTCAAAGGCGGCATACGCTACTACCCCAACATCACCATTAACGAAGTTACGGCGTTGGCGATGTTGATGACTTGGAAATGCGCCATAGCCGACATCCCCTACGGAGGCGCCAAAGGCGGCGTCTGCGTGGACACAAAGAAAACGAGCAAGCCAGAGCTTGAGCGGCTGACGCGCAGATACATCAGCCTAATCGTTGATTATCTTGGACCGCACCGCGATGTTCCAGCGCCAGACATGTACACAGACGCACAAACAATGGCATGGATAATGGACACCTACAGCCAGCTGAAAGGCTACAGCGTGCCTGAATGCGTCACAGGCAAACCCATCGAAATCGGCGGTTCAGAAGGGCGAACCGAAGCCACAGGCAAAGGCGTAGTCCACTGCGTGAAGCAGGCGGCGGAAAACATGAACCTGAAACTCAAAAACGCAACCGTAGCCATCCAAGGCTTCGGCAACGTAGGTTATCACGCCGCAGCGGCTGCCAGCGAATTAGGCTGCAAAGTCATAGCCGTATCCGACTCCACAGGAGCAATCTATTGCCAGAATGGGCTAAACCCCGCAGCGGTTCTTGCGCACAAGGAAAAAGCAGGTTCCGTCCAGGGCTTCGCGGGTTCCAGAAACATGACGAACGAGGAACTCCTCGAAACCCAGTGCGATGTGCTTATCCCAGCGGCGATGGAGAACCAAATCACATGCAAAAACGTGGACAAAATCAACGCATGCCTCGTAGCCGAAGCCGCCAACGGACCAACCACCCCCGAAGCCGACAAAGCACTACATGAACGCGGCATACCGCTCATCCCCGACATTCTGGCGAACTGCGGCGGCGTAACTGTCAGCTACTTCGAATGGGTCCAAAACCTAACCCGCGAACACTGGACACTGGCGGAAGTGAACGGGAAACTGGAAACGAAAATGACGAAGGCGTTCAACGATGTGTATGCGCTTAGCCAGAAAGAACAGAGCGACATGCGTACGGCGGCACTGATGCTCGGAGTGGGAAGAGTAGCAAATGCAATCAAGGTACTTGGACTCTGGCCCTAAATGTTAACAATCATTTTCCTCTAATTTAAAAACTCATCAATGAATATGTACTTCCAGCAAATGAACCCAATCAATTGCTGAGTGACGATGACAATTGCGGGACAAAGACGAGAGCGAAAAAATCATCACTTTATCTCCGCATGCCATAGAAAAACTGAAGAGATTGGTACAAATCGGAGTAACCCAAGAGAAAATCGCAAAAACAGTCCTGAACCCTGAAAGCGTAGCTTCAGGATATCTCGGCAGGAAAATCGCGCATTCATCGCTTTCAGACGAGCTTTTGCTTCGGGTTGTTTATGAAGAAACGGATAATAGTATCTTGGTGGTAACCATGTATCCAGCTAAGAGGCGGCGATACGAATGAAATTGACTTATGACGGCGTCAGCGATACCCTGAGCATACTTCTAAGCAGGAAGCAAATAGCGTACGGGGAGGAACATGAAGGTGTCATAGTGAACTATAGCCGTGACGACAAACCAGTAGAAATCGAGATATTGAACGCCAGCAAATTCATGGGTGACCTGCTCTCAACGATTATTAAGGCGAAGAGCGGAGAAAAACAACTCCAAATAACAGCCTAGCCAGTTCTTTGAAGACTTTAAGACTACACTATGCCGAGGAGGCGAGCGAAATGCGCAAGGCAGCGCTGATATTATGTGTGGGAAGAATATCCATGAGATACAACACGCAGTGCCTATTTTGTGTATCCAAAATCGTCAAGAGATGATGCATTAGCTGCTGAGCGTCGCTCAGTTCTGATCTCAACTTATTTGGCAAGGTCTGCTGAGATGAAGATTTTAGGCGAGGGTTTTCGGACCATGCAAGAGAAATTAAAGTGAAACAGGTTTAAGTTTTGCCCAAGCGTCTGTTTAATAAAAAATAGAGCAAAGGTGATGGCAAATGAAACGCCAATCACTGTTGTTTTGCACAAACATGCTTGGTTGGAGGCTTTCATAAAAGACTCATGAGATACCGACATCGCATCCTCAACGAACGTTGAGACTATAAATAAGGGGGGTATAGAAGAAAAATCGCAATAGTTCCGCTTATGTCTTCTTTAATCGTCCTTCCCCAGGCTCATACAAGGTGCCTTCGCGCAGCAATTGCCCAATCATCCGCTCTATCTCGCTTCTGTTCAGCTTATGCTTCTGCTCCAACTCAGCCACCAACGCTTCCTTCTCCACAGTGCCAGTTTCCCGCTCCATCGCAACAACAGCAGACAACACAACCTGCAACTTGTCTCTGACACTTTTCGGCCTACCAGTCATAATCAAATCAATATCCATCTTGTACGAAGACATGTCAATGCCCACTTCCTCAAGAGACCTGCGCATAATCGAAATCGCAGCCTCAGCATCCTCACCAGTCACTTCCTTACGCAACGCAGCACGCGCACGAGCCTCAGACAAACGCACCAAAGACTCCAGCTGCCTCGCAGTAATCGCCACAGGACTTCCCTCAGACTCACTTGCCGCACGCATAGCCAAATAAAAATCACGCAAACGCCGCAACGCCTCATCAGACAACGTAGGCAGAATCGACTTCGCATAACTAATATACTTACGCAACAGCTCCGCATCTACAGGAGCCTCCACAGGACTAACCCCACGCTGATGAATCTCCAAAATATGCTGACTCATCTTCGTATCAGCCTCACGATCAGGCACATCCCGCAACACAAAAATAATATCAAACCTCGACAAAATCGTCACAGGCAAACTAATGTTCTCCGCAACCGTCCGATGAGGCTCATAACGCCCCAACGCAGGATTCGCCGCAGCCAACACAGCCGTCCGCGCATTCAATGTCGCCACAATCCCACCCTTCGCCACCGAAACCGTATGCTGCTCCATAGCCTCATGAATAGCCACACGATCCTCAGGACGCATCTTATCCATCTCATCGATACATGCGATGCCTTTGTCCGCCAAAACCAACGCCCCAGCCTCTAAACTCATGCTTCCACCCTTTTCACGGATAACCGCAGCAGTTAAGCCAGCGGCAGTGGTTCCTCGGCCTGAAGTATACAAGCCACGCGGCGCAATCCTCGCGACGTACTGGAGCAGTTGGGATTTTGCGGTGCCTGGGTCACCGATGAGTAGTGCGTTCATTTCGCCGCGGACGGTGATGTCGGGTAGGCTTTTGCTTACGCCGCCGAAAAGCAGGTACATGATGGCTTCTTTGATGTGTTCGTAGCCGAAGATTGAGGGCGCGATGGAGCTTATGATTTTTCTGTGCACAAACGGATCTTTGCTGAGTGCCAGGATTTTCTCTTCTTCTTCCGCCGTTGTTTGAGTGGTTTCAGGTTCTTTTCCCATGACTTCGATGCTGTTTGCATCTAACTGCAGAATAAATGTGCGCAGTTTGCCGATGCCTGGGCGTGAGGGGGCGAAGGCGTGGACTATGCCGACTATGCTTACGTGGTCTCCTGGGCGTGCTACGTCGACGACTTCGGTTCCGATGAGTTTCACGGCTAATGTTCTTGGGAGCTGTCCTGGTGGGAGGTCTTCGGGTCTTTCTTGTAGACGTAGGTCTTGGCTGTCGATAAAGGTGGATTGGTCTTGGATGAATTCGAATGGTCCGTCTTTTCCGCAGTCTGGGCTGGTGCAGACTGTGGGGGCTTTTAGGAATTGCCCAGTTTGTTCTATGCGTGTGGTTGTCCCGCAGCGTTTGCATTTGAAAGATCCCATCGTGACCATTGGCCGGACGGGAGTTGCTCGAACCACTATGGCTTCGATCATCACGAGTCTGCCTATGTTTTTTGAGCCGAGTTTCCTCAACTGTTCTCTTGTGAAGACGTGCACTACTCTTACTGTGACTTTTTCATTTTTTTCGGCATATGCCGAGTCTTCGACGCCAAGTTGGGCATAGGCTGCGATGTTTGCGTGTTGAAGGAAGTCGTCTGGTTTCTCTAGGAGTCTTTCGGCCACACTTTGGTCGAAAGCGAAAAGTTCCTCAAAATCAACGGTGATTGATTCTCTTCCGGTTATTGCCATCTGGGAGATTCTTTGTCGGTATTTCTCCTTCTTGAAGAACTCG
>JBGOXQ010000110.1:0-6541 GCA_041479225.1 Bathyarchaeia archaeon | reverse complement strand
GTGTTAGCGGCTTTACTAATTTTGTGATGATAGGCACATCTAAAATATTTTACAATAGCATCAAACTGAATGACACCTTCCAGTATGCCTTTGACCACGGCATGTCTTTCATGAGTTTCACTCCGTCACTACAGTATACCACTTATAATTCGTCAATAGCCAATCAAACAGTATGGTTCCAATATGCTAATGAAACGTGGGGAAACCACTTGGTAGGCTTCTATCAAGACGATGAACCTGGAGGAAAAGCTCTAGATGGCAAACAGCCGATTCAAGTTGTTAAAATAAACGGGGGAAACGGGACATTCTTTGGGAATGTTACGTTCACTGCGCCAAGTAGCAACACTGAAGCGGCTGATGCTTTTGTTGCAAATCGTAACGGCACTTTAACCAACGTAAGGAATTACCAACTTAACCAAACGAATTATCCCCTATTCACCTCGGACTACGGTGCTTACTGGTTTGACTACAAAGCGGGGTACGATGGACTTTTCGCCGAGTTTGTGGCAAATTACAGCCGACAAATGATTGTGAGTCTTGTGCGTGGAGCAGCCACGGTGCAGAATAAGCAGTGGGGCATTCTAATTGGGTGGAAATACAGTGGTTCGCCCTACCTTGAATCAGGCGACGACTTGTACAAGGATATGGTTTTCGCTTATGATGCAGGCGCAAAATACATCTTAATCTACGATGCGAACGAGGGCTGGACCCAAGACATTCTGCAGCCCGAACACATTCAAGCGATGCAGCAGTTCTGGGAATATGTCCAGAACAACCCTCGCCAGAGTCACACAGTTAGCGAGCGTTCAGCTTTGCTTTTGCCCGACGACTATGGATGCGGTTTTCGATGGCCAGGCGAAAAGATTTGGGGAATATTTCCTCAGGATGAAACCTCTGCGATAATAAACGCTGCTATCGGGCGTCAGCTGGAAGTATTTGGCGACAAACTTGACGTAATTTACGATGATGGGTTAACGCAAGGCAGCAATTATGGTTACAGTCAACTTCTTTACTGGAACGACCCAAGTCTGCAGCCCACGCCTTCACCTTCGCCTACGCCGTCACCAACTCCCACGCCAACGGCAACCCCAACCCCCACGCTTAGTCCAACTCCGTCGCCGAGCCCTTCACCTTCACCGACACCAACGCCCACGATTTCTCCTTCGCCTACACCTACGGTCCAGCCCACGGCTATTGCTGACCCACCTTATCCAATCATAAATTACGTGTACGCAGCAACAACTGGAGTTACACTAATAGCAGTTGTTGCAGGCGCGTTTTTTGTAAGAAAGAGACGGAATCACGCAAAATCATAGGTGCTAAATTCACCTGCATGTGGAAAAGATGAATATTTTAGGTAAGAAGAGTAAGGATTAACAGTTCATACAGTTTATTAAGACTTTATACACACCCTACTCTTGAGAGAAACCACCATCTCACTTCATCAAAGAAGGGAGAACTACGCAAACTAAGACAAAGAATGAGGCAAAAACACAGGATGTTCTGAGCGAGTCCGCACCTGCCGTTGCATCAAGCAGTGAACCCAGAACACCCGCCACTTTTCAAGAAGTCTACCCCATCCAAGAACCATACGTATACGCAGCCATCGTGAAAGACCCAGAAACCCAAAAAATCATGTACCAAATCATCGAACCAACCCTGCAGAAAGAAGACGAAAAATACCTAAACGAACTCAAGACGTTTCTGATGGAAGAACTTGACATTAACCTGAAAGAAATCGAAAGCAAAGAAAAAGCTGAAGCCTACCTCAACAAGAAAATCAGGGAAACCGTAAAGAAATACCACATAAAAATTCAGCCCGAAGCAGTCGAGAAACTCTCAGACGTCATTATAAGGGACTTCATCGGCTACGGAAAAATCGACGCGTTGATGAAGGACCATTTTATCGAAGACATATCCGCCGACGGCGTAAACGTGCCACTTTACGTGTGGCACCGACTCTACGAGTCGATACCGACAAACATAAAGTTCGCCGACGCCACGGAACTGGACTCTTTTGTGGTTCACCTCGCCTACCTCGCAGGAAAGAACGTTTCAGTAGCTGCCCCGATTGTTGACGCTTCCCTTCCTGAAGGAAGCCGTATTCAATTGACTTATGGGCGCGAAATAACTCGTCGAGGCTCAACCTTCACAATCAGACGCTTCAGAGCAGACCCGTTAACTATCTCGGATTTAATCGCGTTCAATACTATACCGTCAGAGCTTGCAGCCTACCTATGGTACATTATAGAGAACCGTGCGTCCGTTCTCGTTGCAGGCGGAGTTGCTTGTGGAAAAACAACTGTGCTAAACTGTTTATCCATGTTTATCAAGCCTGAAATGAAGATAGTCAGCGTCGAAGACACTCAGGAGCTTAATCTGGCTCATGAAAACTGGATTCCCTCCGTGGTCCGCTCAGGCTTCAAGTTTGAAGACAAACAGAATACGATAACTCTTTTTGACCTACTCAGAGCCGCTATGCGCCAAAGGCCAGATTACATCATAGTAGGCGAAGTCCGCGGCGAAGAAGCCTACACGCTTTTTCAAGCTATGGCAACGGGACACTTAGGAATGTGCACGTTCCACGCAGAATCCGTGGATGCAGTCATTAATAGGCTTGAGTCAGCACCCATGAACATTCCTAAAGCACTGATTGCGATGACTAACGTCATCATGGTTATGACTAGAACAGAAGTCAATGGAAAACCCGCCAGAAGGGCAAGCGTCACCACAGAAATTCAAGGTTTCGACTCAAAAACCAAGGAGCTGAAGACCGCTGAGCTATTTCAGTGGGACGCCAAGACGGACACGTTCTCATTCTCAGGGCGCAGCGCGCTCTTGGGAAAACAGATGCAGAAATTGGGCATAACAGTTGCAGACATCACTCGCGAATTGACTTACCGAAAAGCCGTTCTTGAGTGGATGGTGCAGCAGGGAATACGCCGCCACACTGAAGTGGCGCAAGTCATCAGGGAATATTATGCGAACCCTAGCCGTGTGTATCAGAAAGCCAAAGTGGGATTGAAGTGAAAGCCTCAGAGAAGCGCAAGCTATTCAGAAAAAACCAAAAAGGCAAACAGGAAAAATCACCTGAGGCGCCAAAGCAGGAAAAAGTGAAAAAGGCAAAGAGCACTGAGACAGACTTTGAGAAGCTTAACGGCACAGCGTACCAGTTAATCGGGGAAAAAGTCGTTCGCGCCTTACCCCTCTTCCGAGATTTAGACCTAAACTTGCAGAGGGCAGCCTTAAAGATTAACTTCAAAGCCTATGTGAGTTTAACCGTTTTCACCACAATCATAGCTTCCATAATTACGGGGGCAGCAGTTCCGCTTGTGCTGTTCCTCTTTTTGCATGTGGCTTTTCTGCCCGCGCTTTTGTTCGGTTTAGGTGCAGGCTTACTCGCCTTCACAAGTTCAATCATAGGATTTTACGCTTTCCCAATTTACCGTGCAGACAAGCATAAACGAGAATTGGATGACGAATTGCCTTTCACTACGGGATACATGGCTATCCTTGCCAGCGCAGGAGTTTCACCTGAAAAAATCTTCTCTTCCCTTTCAACCTTGAAAAAGCCGCTGGCAGCATCTTCAGAAGCTAAAGATGTCATGCGACACATCAACCTGTTCGGTTTAGACGTAATCTCCGCGTTAGAGAAAACTTCCAGCCGAACGCCTTCAGAAAAACTCCAAGAAATCCTGGAAGGAATAATCTCAACCATACACAGCGGCGGCAACTTATCGGTTTATCTGCGTGAAAAATTCAGAACGCACATAGGACTTAGGAAACTGACTCTCAAGAAATATGCAGACACTCTCTCCATGTTATCCGAAGTCTATGTAGCGCTGCTTTTGACGGCGCCGTTGCTTTTCGTCATCATGCTCTCAGTCATGTCAGTTTTGGGAGGAGGCAGCCTCGGAGGCTTAAGCTCAGACTTGCTGCTGCGCTTCATAACTTACCTTGCGATTCCCGTCTGCGCAATCGTATTCCTGATAATTGTGGATTCAGCGTCACCAAAATGGTAGCCTAATATGCCGAAAATAGAGACCAAATTTAAGAAAATCATCGTTGCAGCGTCGGTTCTATCAGCTGCCGCCATAATGCTGTTCGGTTACTTCACGGTTGGCTTCAGCCCTGCAATGGACGACTATATCTTCTTCGGGTTAGTGGCAGCCGTCTCTCCTATCGCAGCAGCAGATTACATTGATAGCCGATGGCGAAAAGCCATAGATACGCATTTGCCTGACCTTTTCAAAAACATTGTTCAAGCACAAGAAGTCGGCATGACACTTCCTCAAGCAATAGATGACTCGGCAAAAAGAGACTATGGTCCCCTGACTCCGGAATTGAAGAAGATGAGTGTGCAGATTTCTTGGGGGTACAGTTTTGAAGAAGCGCTCACAGCTTTTGGAAAACGCATCGGCACCGTGATGATGCAGCGAATTCTTCCATTGGTTCTTGAGGCAAGCCATTCGGGAGGGCAGGTGGAGAAAGTTTTCAATCCTATGAGCAAATTCATGCACACCAACAACCTGATGGAGAAGGAACGCAAAACCCAGACACGACCCTACATCATAATAATCTATGTGGCTCTCTTCGTTTTCGTATTCACCATAATTCTTCTCTTCAAAACGTTCTTCGCTGGCGCGCAAGGAGTGTCCCTAATGTCCACTGATGCTACTCCGCCCGACGAGATGAAGCAGATTTTTCTCCACATGACCCTCATTCAAGGATTCTTCGGCGGACTCGTGGCGGGAAAAATGGGCGAGGGCTCCATAAACGCAGGGTTAAAACACAGTTTAGTCATGATGGTGCTGGGCTTTGCAGCCTTGTACTTCTTTATGTGAGGTCCCAAAATGAAAAACTTTTTGAAGAGATTTTTGCGGAACAAGCGCGCCATCACACCCATTCTTAGCGAACTCATGCTCACGGTCATAGCGGTAGCAGCTATGTCGGTAGCTACGACCGCAACATACGTCATCACCACTAACCTGAAGGAAAACATGAGTGAACGCGTCACAGTTGAAGATGTCTGGTTTAACAATGCAACACACACCATCGACATCAGCATATACAATGTTGGAGAAGTAGACGTCACCGTCTCCTCAATTTACATTAATCATCAAAGCCAGCATCTTAGCGCGCCGTTCCGATTGCCAATGAACGCGCACCAGACACTTCACGTCACGTACAGCTGGAATTCGGGAGGTCTCTACTACATAGATTTAGTTACAGAAAGGGGGATGCATATTGCAGGCGATTACAAAGCGATTTAACAGGTTGAAACGCGACAAACGCGGAGTAAGCACAGTAATAACCATCATGCTAAGCCTGGTTCTTATAGTCATAATCGTGGGCAACGTTTTCCTAACAAGTTACAAGATGAATCAAGTTGACATGGAAAAAGTCCAGGAAAGCCTAAGCCTCACCAGTGTTTCACCCGCAACATCTTCTCCATGGTTTACAGCACAAAACCAGTTTAACATAAACTCAGGCTCATTGATAAATGGTAATTATGCGGGCACCCAACAGCTTGGAGATTCAAATTCTGAAACGTTCAGAGAAGAACACTCTTTGACTAATGCCTCGTTTAACCCCTCTGGCTACATCTTAGATGGCTCAACAACTTACATTTCAGGCTCAACTTCTAACTTGACCAATAATGACAACGTCAACATGACTTTTGGCAGCTACGCGTCCAGCTTCTCCGCGCAAACATTTTACGCTCACAAAGAAACAACCAACATAGCAGGCACAGTTTACAACAACTCAATATTAACTAGTGCAGACTACACTGGAGTCACACTTAGCTCACCAATGACTAGCCCAAGAACTATTTTGGATCAATCAGTCTATAACTTGCAAGGAACTTCAACAATTCCAATGAGTACATGGACAATGTACTATAGAGCATTGAAAACAGATGCAAACACAAACATTGTATATGACAGCGTAAGTCAGGGAAACAATGCTGGATCCTCCGCTTCTTTTTCATGGAATCATAATACTGGCTCAGGCTCCAACAGAATTATGGTGGCGGGAGTCTCAATTTTATCGCCGTCACAAGCTAGTGTCTCCAGCATTAGCTATAACGGTCAAAACTTAGCGAAGATTAGAAATGACTCAGGTCTTTCAAATACGGGGACAATAAATGCCGTTCCAATAACAATAACTAACACTCAATCATCTGCAACCCCCAATCCGTTCCAGGTAATGATAACTTGGAATCCCTTAGCCTACTCAACTTATGAAGCATCGAACTTGGGCAACATCCGATTCTATTCAGACGCAGGCTTAACAACCCCGCTCTATGCATGGCTTGAATCATGCACGCCTTCGCTCTCCGACACTGCTACTAACGCTACGGCGTGGATTAAATTGACAAGCTCAATAGCTGGCAGCGGAGGTTCAGCCACAATATACATGGCGTTCCTTCCAACAGGCACGGATTTTGACGGCAACTACTGGGGGAATGCGCCAAATCTCTCCGCTACATATGGCGCACAAGACAACGGAGCGAATGTCTTCAATGCATATTTCAATG
>JBGOXQ010000109.1:0-6572 GCA_041479225.1 Bathyarchaeia archaeon | reverse complement strand
GTCGGTTTTGTCGCCGCTGTTCAAGTAACGTCCATTAACCAGCAAGTGACCGTCAGTGTTGTCAACGCCCATGTAGCCAAACAAGATTAACTCCACTTTGAGACCTCGCAGGACCTCTTCTGTTTTTTCGCCGAAAATCGCTTTAACTGCTTCCACTTTGTCGTAGCCTTTGAAGATTTCTGTGAACATGCGCGTTTTTGTCCCCATCCAAACCAGCCTAGTTAAGTGCAGTCTCCTGAATAAGCGAAGCATTCTCAACGCGAGATATTCAAACACGTTAACCACGACAAGTTCCCCTCAAAACAAATTACTTGAAGGCGGACAGGTATTCGATTCTCATGCCCATGCGAGCCAAATCCTCCAGATTCTCCACGCATCCGATGCTAGCATCGATGTTGCGGTGAATAGGATGTACCCAAACGCCGTCAGGTGCTAAATTCAGATGCAGCGGCACCTCCACTCTTGCCCCGTACTTATCTTTCAGATTTCTAATCAACTGCCCGTTTCTGCAGACATTACGTAGACTCGTGTAACTTTGCAGAAGTTGAGGCGCACCAAACGCTCCCACACCATGCCACAACGCTGCATCTTCTGGCGAACCCAGTGAATAGAGGAAAAACTGCGGCGAAGAAGGCGTTTCCAAATAACTGTAACTGGAAAGCTTTTCAGCAGCAACATTAAAGTTGTCCTCACACTTGGCAACGCTCACATCTTTCTCATCAATGGCGTTTGGGTAAAGCAACGTATCTTTGTACTTTACGTTTACGCTTTCCAGCTTGGTTTCGTTGAAGTAGAGTCTTCCGCGGGCAGCCCGTTTACTTCCATAACCTTTGGCAGAATGTGGAATAGTCAGCAACGTAGTACGTTTGCTCATGCTTCTGCCCATGCACGCATAGGCTTGGCTCACTGAATCAAAGCTTTGATGAGTTTCACTTATTATGTGATGCAGCAAACCCTCAGAGGTTTCATTCTTCAACGTCGTCAAAGGCATCCGCAGTGAAGGCAAAAACAAATCTATCCCGAAAACCTCGGAATAGCGCGTCAACTGCGCATACTTCACCGAATCCACAAAATCCAAGTACGAGCCATTTGAAGCTTCCAGTAGGCTTTTCATCAGTTCGATTTCGCCTTTGCAAATCAGGGTGCCCTCGTACTTGTGCGCAAAACCTTCATCAACAGCGAGTCCAGCGGTTTTTACGTTTGCAGCGGGAAAAGCACTCTGTCCACTCTCCACAATCGACGCCTTCAGGGGGTTCATGCTGTACCTGTCGGGTTCCACATCGTCCGTGTTAAGCAGAAACGCTATGATTTTTCCCTCTAAGGGCTTTTTGAGCAGTTCACATATCTGCGTGATGTCGCCTGGTTCAGGCTGATGCAAGCCTAAGTTGAGGAAGTAGTTGCCGCAGACTTCAAGCAGTCGCGTGCCGATGATCCCCTGCACTTCCTCCACAGTTAACTGAGGATTCGTGTACTCCACCGACCCCCGCAGGAAAAAATGGTCACCACTGAAAATCAAGTTGACTCTACCATTATTCTTGAACCTGAACAGCGAAACTGGCTTCCTGTTCTCTGCTTTGAATCCGTTTACGGTTTCAACTAAGGTTTTCACGCTTACCCATGAATGCGTTAGAAAATCGTTCACAAGCATGCGACATAATTCATCAGGCATAACTTTCATCCTCTTTCCAGAGATTCCGCAACGTACACGCAGTCTTCAGCGACGGCGGAACCTAAAAACATTCTCGCCACGCGAAACTCAACAGTGAACCCTGCTTTCTCGGCTAAGTTTATCAAAGCATTTTCCGCGGACGGCACACATAGATAAACTTCAAGACCCTGAAGCTTTTCAAGCACAGATTTGAGGAGATCCACAGCAGCGTAAGCGTGTTTTCGTCCGCAAACCAATGGTCCAACTTCAGCCATCTGCCCGTAGACCTTGGCGGCAGCGAACCCTGTGATTTTGCCATTTTCAAGTGAAACGTGGCACAGGTTATCTTGATCAAGCAGGATTGGCTCTAAGAGTTTGCGTCTGGAAGCGCCAAAGCATCGGCTTTCTAACATCACTAACGCTGGCATGTCCTGTTTCTCTGCCGCTTTCATTTTTGCGTCTCCCGTTGAGGAAAGGCTTTTGGCTTTCATAACTTGAAAATCCACGTTGTACTTGAAGCCAAGCTTCTTGTAAAAGCTAACCAATTGCGGGTATGCGTAAAGCCCGATTGTTTCAACTTCTCTATTTGTCAAAAAGTTCACTGCGTGCTTCACAAGTTGAGTTCCAGCGCCTTTGTGCCTGTAAGCTGGTTCTACGATGAGGTTGCCGAACCATCCTACTCGCCCATAATTGATGCATGTTGCCACGCCTGCACGCTTTGTGCCGTCGAAGAGAGTAAAGCAGCCTTCTGGTTCTAGTTTCACGTTGAACTCGAAGTCTCCGCTGGTCATATTCCAATCCATCGTGTTGGAAAGCTTCGCCGCGAAAGCGAAGTCTTCAGGCGCCATCTTTTCCACGTGAAACATATTGACTACACTCTTGCTGTTAGACATAAGCATATTCGACCGTGCCCGCTAAGCTGCGATGCAGTTAAATCAACGCCATCATCTGCAGAAACAGCACCACACCCAACGCAATGGAAGCTAACCACAACAACGCGGTTATTCGCATCCACTTCTTCGTTTTTGTGGGCAAGTCGCCGAAAGCGTAAATCAAAGCCGTAACTACGGCTGGAAAAGCTACCGCAACATGCACAAGAGTCACTATAGAGAGCGAGCTGAAGAATTGCAGGTCTGGGTCGATGTAGAAGCTGAAAGCAGAGGGCAACATGACAAAGGAAATGGCGCTGAGCGATAGCACTAAGGCAATGGTTAACATCCACCTGTGCTGCAGAAGGCTAATCTTGCTTTTATTTAAATGCCCAAAACCCATACCGATGACAATAATGCCGAGTACTACGAGCATAAGGGTAAGGGCTGTTTGAGACAGAACTGCTGAAGTCCCAGCAAGCAAAACAACGAGCCCTGCAGAAAAATCAAGAAACATAGCCAAAACCAATATGAAGAGGAAAGAATTGGATTAATAAGCTTGATGGTTACCTCATCAGTACTCTGCAGACCTAACCCTTACCTTAAATATAGAATCAATCGAAAATTCAATCTTTTCTGTGTTTTTGCACTTTAACTGATGAAGACAAGGCTTTATGCCAAAATTATGGGTGAATTGGTTGTTTTAGTGCATGCATTTTGCTTGTATTGCGGGTTTGGGTGTGAGAAGTTTTAGGCGTTGGCTTATTTCCGTCTTGATTTCAATATCTTCTTCTGTTTTGAGGGCTTGGGTTAAGAGTTTCTTAGCAATTTCCAGTCGCTTATCGCCGAAGGTTTTGGCGAAGACGCTTGTTTGGCCTGCTTTGATGCTTATGCGCTGGGGTAATACACAGATAAAGTTTGAGGGGTATTTTTTTCTTGTGTCTGAGTCGATGACTGTGAAGTGGATGTTTTTCCTGTCCGAGTAGTATTCTTTTTGATTCCTCATTTTCATTATGTATAAGCGTGGATTCATTGGTTTAGTCCCTCGGCATATTCCCTAGATGCTTCATCTTTGTGTATGGTCTTGGCTTAAAACAGTATGCTGTAACAACGTGTTGCAACAACTTTGCTGCATAACAACAGCAGCCGGTTTGCTTTCAACAAAACAAAAAAGAGAAGGGAAAAAGATCCTACGGACCCTTCTTAGTAACCTCTTTCACAATGCCTGCAGCGACAGTAGTGCCCATGTCTCGAATAGCGAAGCGACCTAGCTCTGGAAAGTCAGTGTAGTTCTCAAGCGCAATCGGATGCAACGGCTCCATACGAACCCAAGCAGCGTCACCAGTCTTAATGAAACTCGGATGCTCCTCAGTCACCTGACCAGTACGCGGATCAATCTTTTTGATCAGCTCAGTGAAGCGGCAAGCAATCTGCCCAGTGTGATAGTGTAGCACAGGAGTGTAACCAGCAGCGATAGCGGTCGGGTGATAGATAACGATGATTTGCCCGATGAACTCCTTTGCAACCGTCGGTGGATTATCAACTGGACCTGCAACGTCTCCACGGTGAACATCAGTCTTAGCTATACCGCGCACGTTCATGCCGATGTTGTCGCCAGGCTCAGCCATTGGAATCGAAGAGTGGTGCATTTCGATGGACTTAACCTCAGCAGTCTTGTTGCTAGGCATGAAAATAATGTTCGCACCAGGCTTAAGCACACCAGTCTCAACTCTGCCAACAGGAACCGTACCGATGCCAGTGATGCTGTAAACGTCTTGAATTGGAACGCGCAGCGGCTTATTCGTTGGTTTCGCAGGAATCTCCAGCAAATCTAAAGCTTCAATCAAGCTTGGACCATTATACCATGGCATTTTGTCGCTTTTCTTAACAAGATTGTCACCTGTCCAGCCTGAAACTGGAATAAAGTTAATCTTTTCAGTCTTGAAGCCGACCATCTTCAGCATGCGTGTGACTTCATTCTTGATTTCAGTGTACCTTTCCTGGCTCCAGTTAACCGAAATATCATCCATCTTGTTAACGGCAACAATAGCCTGCCTAATGCCTAAAGTGAAAGCCAGAAACGCATGTTCGCGCGTCTGCCCGCCTGGACCAATGCCCGCTTCAAACTCGCCTTTTTTGGCTGAGCAGAAGAGAACGCAGGCATCAGCTTGGCTTGCGCCTGTAATCATGTTTTTGACGAAGTCTCTGTGTCCGGGTGCGTCGATGACTGTGTAGTAGTACTTCTTGGTTTCGAACTTCAGGAATCGAAGGTCAATGGTTACTCCTCTTTCTCGTTCTTCCTTGAGGTTGTCGAGTACCCACGCATACTTGAAAGTGCCTTTGCCCATCTTTTCGGCTTCTTCTTCGAAGGCTTTGATTGTTCTTTCGTCAATTGCTCCAGCCAAATACAGCAAGTGCCCTGTAGTGGTGGATTTTCCATGGTCAACGTGTCCCATGATAATGAGGTTTAAGTGCGGTTTCTCGCTTTTGCTCATATTTCATTCCTCTTTCTACATTTTCCTTAAGTTTAAGTGATTTCGGATACACATCAGTCCTTCCGATTATTAAAAGTTTATCATAAAAAAGAGCACTTAGCAAAATGCCAAAAAACAGAGAACACCCTGAGCTAGAAAAAGCTTAACCGCAACTTTTCTTAAACGCCGAGCTTGATAGATTTCCGCGAGTAAATTAAGGTAACACCTAAACCCAGCAATACGACAGCCCAAACGTCAACCAGAGGAGCAAGATTCAGAGAATTCGCAAAGTAAGAGTAAACCCAGTAAACAGCGTAATACAAACCAACAAAGCTTAAAGCAGCACCACAACAAGCCACAGCCAACTGCATTCTGTGCTTGAACCAAGAGACAGCGCCCAACCAAGTAAAAACCGCCGCCAACGGCATTAAGACAGCAGCACTCACAAAACCAACTGCTATAATTCCTGATAGAAAGCCTAGGCCGTTAATTGAAACCATATCCATCCACCTGAACACCGCGTTAATCGCCAAAGCTGAAACATAGCCACCAAACGTGACAGCGACCCACTTCCCGAAGCCACCGCTTAATGAACCAACTTTGTAATTCTTTACTTTAACAGCTAAAACTAGCAGCAAAGGCACTAAAATCAAAGCCTGCATCGCATATCCCAAGCCCAAGAAGAACACGTATATGGGGCTATTTGGATCCAGCAACAACCAAGCGGAAGGAACAGCACCCAAAAAATACATCGCCTCCAAAAATAGTGCCGCGGTCACTAAGGTTTTGACTCTTGAAAAAGGCCAAGCTTTCACCCAAAGCAGAAAAGCAGCAACCAACCCCAAAGTCAAGGCAGCAAAACGCATTGTAACTTGGATATGTCCAGCCCAAAAAGCCGCGCCAGCAAAATTAACATAGGTTACCCATGCTGGGTCGTGAGTTAGGTATCCGTAGAAGATTATGTAGCTGCCTCTTGTTACGTAAGCGTTGTAAACGAAAAACGAAACCAATGCGACTGCAATCCAGATTTTCACGCCACGAGTCAACGATACCATGTCTTTTTCTCTCTCAGCAAACTTCCCTGCTAAACGGTATTGCAATTAAGTATCTTATAGGCTTAATCCAAAAACTCATTTGACGCAAAATCAAAACGTTTTTACTAGAAATCCCCTTAAATGGGACATCGCAGAATAATATATTGAGCCTGACTATGCCGACTAACCTTCCTCCTGAAGCCAAAGACAAATGGGCAGAAGTAGAAGCCACTAATGATCCAAAACTGAAACTGCAGAAGTACCAAGAATTCCTAAGCGCTGTTCCACAACACAAAGGTACAATGAAGCTCCGCGGGACCATCAAAAAGAAAATGGCCATGATCCGTGAAGATCTGGCGGACAAGAAACGCAAAGGTACAGGTAAAAGCGGCGGCGGACCCAAACTTTTCATAGAAAAAGAAGGCGCTGCCCAAATCGCACTGCTGGGAATGACAAACGTCGGCAAGAGTAGCTTGCTGGCAGCGGTGACGAACGCGAAGGTGGAAGTTTCACCCAACCCGTATACTTCACGCGTACCTGTCCCTAG
>JBGOXQ010000108.1:0-6641 GCA_041479225.1 Bathyarchaeia archaeon | reverse complement strand
GTGTAGAATTGCTCGTATGCCAGTCCTGTGTAATAATCTCTGTCGCCAAGTGGTCCTCCCGCTAAGCCTCCAATTTCGATAGGTCTATTCCACAATACGTGCGCGCTGTTAGGTGCTGAAGTATAAGGTGCGAAAGCATTTCCTGCAGTGAAAGCTCGACTGGGCTTGTCATAGGATGGCATCAGCCAGTTGTCTGCAACTACGTTCCAGCCTTTGTTTTCAGCGTATACTGGGGTTGTCCAGTAGCCTGTTGGCAACGGGTTGTTTGGAATTTCCTGCACTGGGTCTGCTTGGACGGTGAAGCTTACAACTTCACTGTCACTTGGGGCGACGTAAAGATGCTCGTATATCAATGGTGGTGGAGGTCCAAATGTCAAGTTTGACCATGTGACGCTGAACATAGCGCTTTTGCTGTAATAGGAGCCGTTTATCCATTGTCCTGCAAAGTGAGCTTGAATTTGGTAATCCCCTGTCATTGTAGGAACGTATTGAATGTAGGTTCCTGAAGTTGGCCAAGCTTTGGGCAGTGTTTTGGTTTCGGTTTGGTTATTAGGTTTCATGATTGTCAACGTGAAACCAGAGAATAAGTCTCCTGTGTTGTACGCGCCGGCTGTGGGCGAGGTTTTGTCAAGCTGAACTGATATTAGCACTGGTTGATTGATGCCGACTGGATTTGGAGCCATCATGCAAAACAGATAGCTGTTCCATCTGGACATTATTGGGTCAGAAGCACTTTGTCCTGCGGCTGCAACGGATTGTATATTTATTGCTATCATCGATACGCTCATTAGTAGTATAATGAACGTTGTCACTAATGTTTTATTTTTCTGAATGTTCAATTTTTATCTCTCTCCTTTTTGTAGCTGATAGTTAGTTTTGGATATGTGTTTTAAGCGTTTGTAATCAGTAGTCCTTAAGACAAACCCCTAAAGCTTAAACCAAAGATCATTCATATTCACAGAGAACATACAGTGGAGAGCCAAAGGTGTTACTGGATGAATACGTTCAGACCCTGATGCAATTAGGGCTTACTTTAGTGCAGGCTAAAGCCTACCTCGCACTTTCCAGGCTAGAAAATGCAAACATAAAAACAATTTCAAAAGCCTCAAATCTAGCCCGACAAGACGTCTACCGCATAATGCCTACGCTCCAAAAAATCGGCTTGGTAGAACAAATAATCGCAACTCCAACCAAATACAAGGCAGTTCCACTGAAAAATGGCATCTCCAGCCTACTTGAACGTAGAGCACAGGAACACGCCGAATTACAGACAAAAACACTTCAATTAATAAACAGTCTCCATGAAGACAACGCCCAGATAGCGCCTTCAACAACAGAAGAAGAACCTCAGTTTGTAATAACCTCCGAACAATCCTTGATTTCCAGAAAGCTCATAGACGGAGCAACTGCATCTAAAACAAGCATAGATTCTGTCGGGACACGGGAATCATTCGAGGCACTGGTTCTGCACAATTGCCAAGATTTCAAAAAAGCATTAAAAAGAGGCGTAAAAATCAGGTCAATCACCGAAATGCCGCCAAAGGGAAAATCAATTCCAAGATGCGTTGAAACCCTCAAGAAACATCCCCTCTTCGAGGTCAGGTTAGTTTCGCCCCCTGCACCTATTACGATGACGACATTTGACAAGAAAGAAGTGAACATCTGCATGGCAGTCGGAGACTCCAAAGCTGCACCCAGTCTGTGGTCAAACAACCCCGTGATTTTGGCGTTAGCCACAAACTATTTCGAAGAAGTGTGGAACTCAGCCTTCAAGTACAAACGAAGGAAATCAGCACAATTTGAACAACCAATCATCAATCCAAAAGAAACACAAGTGAACCCATGAAATCGCAGATGCCTCTCTCGGATTCTCCAAATCACTTAATCAAGCCAAAAGCAACCAACAAAAACCTACCAAGAGTAACCGCCAAACCTAAGCGAGGTATAGGCAGCACGGATTTGGACAAAGCATATAATTATTGTGCACTATCCTTTCAATGTTCACCGTGCACGGGATGCTAGAATCTTGGAGTCAACCAAACCTAAGATAAAGCGATGGACAATAGTCCTGCCCATAATAGGTTTAGTTGCCTTCTTCCTTTACCTCTTACTCTTCAACGTAGACATCCCGCAGATAATTGCTACTGCACAACGTGCAAATCCTCTAATCTACTCCGCTGCCATTCTCGTAAGCCTCGTAGAAGTGTTCTTCTACGCCGTCTCATGGCGCGCAATCCTTAGTTTCCTGCACGTAAAAATCTCAGTGCTTCGCTCTTATCTCTTCGTTTGGTATGGCATATTCATGGATATAGTCATACCAGCCGAATCCATAAGTGGCGATCTCTGCAGAGTGTACCTTGTGAACCGGGAACAGTGCGGTACGGGTGGAAAAGTAGTTGCTTCAGTTGTCACCCAGAGACTCATAGGCATGGGTATGAATATCCTCTTCTTAATTGTAGGAGTATATCTGTTGTTCACCGAAACCCAAGTGAACCCCCTAATTTTCAACCTGATTCTATTCTTCACTGTAGCCATAGCCACCATAATGGCGCTGCTTCTATTTCTTAGTGTAAAAGAAAAATGGAGCCTCAAAGTCATAAATGCCCTGATCGGTTTCGGAGAATTCATCACCCGTGGAAAATGGAAAAAGCTATCCCTCTACAAAGAGGAAGCCGTCAAAGACGCAAAAATTTTCCATGATTCAATGAAGGAATTCATACATAAACCAATCATGCTTGTCATGCCCATCGTATACACGGTGATTAACTGGAGTTGCAGTTTAGCCATCCCATACTTGGTTTTCCTGTCACTAGGCTACAACATCTCCTGGAGCGCGATTCTCATAACCTTAGCCATCGTAGTAGCCGTCAAATCAATACCCATAGGTGTACCTTTCGAAGTGGGTCTTCCAGAAATAACCATGACCACGCTGTACACCTCGCTTCTGGGAATAGACGCCGCGGGGATATGCGCTACAGCAACTATACTCAGCAGAATCATAACGCTCTGGCTTAGGTTCGGCGTCGGATTCGCAGCCCAGCAATGGGTCGAATTGAAAGCCGTGCTAATTCCACCATGTCCGGTGATTCCGGAAAAAACCTAAATCACGCTTCAACCTTATCACTGTATTAAGGCAGAAAAATGGAGATAACTGTAGAGGATGCTTCGGTTCGTCTTCTGGATGAACTTTACGCGATAGAGAAGCAGTGTTTCAAGCAGGAAGCCTTTTCAAAACGGCATATCGGCTACTTGCTAACTGACTATAATGCTCTTAGTTTGGTTGCGCGGGTTGACGGTGAAGTGGCTGGATTCATTATTGGCCGAATTGACGTGGAAAGAGAGTCTTCCACGGGGCATATATTGACAATTGACGTTGCGCCGTTGCATCATCGAAAGGGAATAGCAACGAAACTTCTGAACCAAATTGAAGCGATGTTCAAGGAGAAGGGGGTTAGAGAGTGCTGTTTGGAGGTTCGGGAAGAAAATGCTGCGGCGTTAAGTCTTTACCTTAAGTTGGGGTACAAGCGGGTGGCTAAGCTTGAACGTTATTATCGGGATGCTCATGGTTTGTATCTTAGGAAGGTTTTGCTATAGCTGATTTGTGCCTTTTCCAACATACTTAACTGAAGGTTGAACTAAAGGTGGGTATAGAAGTGTTCAAAACAATAACCCTTAAAAACGCGGATGGAAATATTAAACGGGGGCGAATGGAGATTTGGCTAAGCGAGTAACAGGCGACCAAACATTCGTAAGAACAATAGTCGTTCTAATCAGAAACACTACTTGGCGATGCGGAAAACTCGAACGCTCAATCGTCAAACACCTCCACAAGCGGCACGAAAACTTCGGCAAATCCGAAATCTCCGTCAAGGACATGATGCATAGCTTGAACTTGAACGGGGAGAAAAGAAACGAGTTTCTGGATGCCCTCAGACGGCTGGAAAAAAGGAATATCGTGAAACTGCTTTAGACTAAGCGTGTTGTCCTCTATCAAGCCTTTTTATTTCGCCAGTTTCTTAGCGCTTCCAATCCACATTTTCACGATCTTCTCAGAGACTCCAAGTTTCACGGCTAAGTCTGCAGCAGACGCCTTAGCTAATTCTTCAACGCTGGATATTCCGTATATTTTCATTTGGTCAGCTCTGTTTTGGTTTATGCCCCTAATATGCGTCAACGGTATTGCTGCTGCTGGCAATGAAGCGGCGGCAACTATCGGCGGATTTACTGCTTCAGGTACTGGAGGTAATGCTTCAATCTCAACTGGTTTTTCAAGCGCTACCGGGACAGCCTTAGGTGCTTCAATCATAGGTGTTGGAGGAGCTTCAACTTTTGGCGTCTCTGCTGGTGCTTCTGCTTTGGGAGCCTCTGCAGGCGCTGACATTGCGGGTGCAGCTTGAGGTGCGGGTTCTTGAGAAGCAGGTGTCGGTTCTGATTGAGGTGCGGTTGCTGCGGGTGCTTTGACTTTGGGCCTCATTGCGTAACCTACTGCAGCAGACATTATTCCCAAAACGACTCCCAAAACAGCGAACAATGCCATTTCTTCAACAGGCATGGCTATCGCAAAGGGAATTACAGCAATGATAAAGAAGACAATTGCCAAAGCGTAAAGAATATAATCTGATCTCATTTTTGCATCCCAGTTCCACTATCTGCTATGCGTGCGCTTAAATAATTTTCTCCCGCACTCTGAAAAACGCGCGGTAAACGATGCAACAAGGCTATTTGAGGAGTTCTGCTTCAGTTGGAGGCGGCTTAATCAACCCGTGCTTCATCAGTTGAGCGGTGGATTCACGTGCGTTCTTGATTATGGCGCTGGCACGGTCATACAGTTCTTGCTTGCTGGGTTTGACTCGGGCGACTCCCTGCTCGATGGACTTCAATGCGCATGCGACGGCTTCTCGCGGGAAAACTTCCCATTCTTCCATCCGGGGTAGGATGTCTCTTTCGTTCATGCCTCGTTCTTCAGCATAAGCTGCAAGCTCTTGCGCGGCGGCGATGCACATGTTGTCCGTGATAGTTTTAGCTTTTACATCTAGCACACCTCGGAAGATTCCTGGAAACCCAAGGCTGTTGTTGACTTGGTTCGGGAAATCATTCCTACCAGTGGCTACTATGCGTGCTCCTGCCTCTTCGGCTTCCCAAGGCCATATCTCGGGAATCGGGTTAGCGCAGGCGAATATGATGGCGTCTTTCGCCATGGTTTTGATCCATGCTGGTTTAATGGTGCCTGGTCCTTGTTTTGATGCGGCGACCACTGCGTCTACGCTTTTGAAGGCTTCCGTGATGTCGCCTGTTCTGCCTTCAGCGTTAGTTATTTGGGTTAGTTCGTATTTCCAGGGGTCTTCTTCTTTGGTTATGTCTTTTCTGCCTCTATGGACAACACCTTTTGTGTCTGCTAGGATTATGTTGCCTGGTTTGACGCCCCATTTCATGAGCACGTATGCGGTGCGTATGTTTGCTGAGCCTGCGCCGATTAGGGTGATGAGGGCTTCTTTGGGGTTTTTGCCTACGATCTTGAAGCTGTTGATTAAGCCTGCGAGAATGACTGTTGCTGTTCCCTGTTGGTCGTCGTGCCAAACGGGAATTTGCATTTTTTCGCGCGCTTTCTCCAGTACGTAGAAGCATTTGGGTTTCTCTATGTCTTCCAGGTTGATGCCTCCGAATGTGGGTTCCAGCAGTTCGCAGACCCGTACTATTTCATCTGGGTCTTTGGTTTTGAGGCAGATGGCGAAGGCGTCTACTCCGCCGAGGTACTTGAACAGCATGGCTTTGCCTTCCATGACGGGCAGGGCGGCTTCGGGTCCGATGTCGCCTAAGCCTAAGACTCTTGTGCCGTCTGTAACCACGGCGACGGAGTTCCAGCGGTTCGTCAACTCGAAACTTTTGTCGGGGTCTGCCTGAATCATCCTGCATGGCACAGCAACGCCTGGGGTGTACCAGACTGCAAAGTCGTTGGGGCTGGTGATTGCGCATTTGGGCATAACCTGCATTTTGCCCTCGTAATACTTGTGCATGCCCGGGGCGATTTGAGAGGGTTTCTTGGCTTTCGCCAGTAACTCTTCCACGGTGGGTTTCTGATCGGTTTTGTGGTCAACCATCTTGGCTTTTCACCTGTCTAAGCAGTGAAAACTCGCTTGTGAAGTTAAAAGGCTTTCTTATCAACTTAAAGGGGAAGAGTTGAGACGCCACCTGCTCAAGGCGAAAGTGAAATAAGAACCAACAAAGAGCTTAATGCCTTACAGAGTTGAAGGATATGTCAGGCAGCGAAACCTTGCTTCCGTTCATCAGGGAAAAGAAGGCAACCGATGAACCGCAACCTACAATCATCGTGGATTGCCGTGAAGCCAGCAGCGCAAGCAAAATCGTCAAAGGCTTAATGGAGAAGGGCGCAAACGTGAAAACCGCAGCGCTGGAGAAAGGTGATTACATCCTCAGCGACGAATGCGCCGTGGAACGCAAAACCGTCCAAGACTTTGTCTACACGCTTACTCGCAGGTACTTGTTTGAGCAGATTTTCCGCCTCAAAGACGCCTACCCAAAATCGCTGTTGCTCATTGAGGGCTATATGCCTATGATTTATAAATTCAGCAAAATCCAGCCCGCAGCAATTTGGGGAGCAATGTTTAACCTTGCTAAAAACG
>JBGOXQ010000107.1:0-6702 GCA_041479225.1 Bathyarchaeia archaeon | reverse complement strand
GAACAGGTTGGGCTTTTTGCGAGAAGTCGTAAACTTTAATGAATGATTTGGTGTCTTCGGGGTCATAGTACTCGTGCACGTAGGTTTGCATCCCTGATCCGCCACCATAATAGGTTGATGTTTCGGTGCGGAGCACATACTTGCTTCCAAGAACGGCGAGTCTGCTGCTGTCCTGGCTAAGGTAAATTCCCGCAAGTGAGGTATCGTTGTCAAAGGGTATTTTTGCGAGGATGCTCGCGTTCACAGGGCTGGCATTTACTATGTATACACTATTTTTGGCATTGTTTAGCAGGTAGATGTAGTAGCCGTCTGTTTTCACGATGTCTGCTTCGTCTACACCAGCGACTTGAACGTTCGTCTTAGAGTAACTTGGACCCGAATCCCCAAAAACCGAGGTAAGTAAACCCGCTGGAGCGGCAGCAGCCACAGGCGCCGGGACGGGTGAGGGAATGGGTGAAGGGATTCCAATTGGATTGTTCACCGAAGGATTTAGAGAGTTGCTGAACTGCTGGTCAACTGGACCCCATAAGTTAGGAGAGTAAAACCCTCGGGGCGTATTGCTGGCTATGTAATGGTTTAGCTCCTCATATGAAGAAAACGTCTTCAGGTTCACTGAAGGAGCAAAGCCGTAGTAGATTATAGCTGAAAGAGCTGCGGCTAAAATGATGGATAATAAGACGAATGTTAGGGTTTTTTTTCTAATTTCTTTTTGCAGCATACTTTTTCCTCCATTTTAATATGGGCGCAGGGACCAGAAACGTTTGGCTTCGTACCAGAAGATGACGCAGACGATTGCACCGAAGAAGCTTATGAACAGATTCTCGCGTGAGAACCGTTCGACGAAGAACAGCAGGAAGGCAGAGTAAAACAGTGTTGCGAATGAGGCGTAGAACAAGTATCTTGGAAACAGTAGCCTTCCAAGATTCAGATAGTGACGCAGAACATTGCTTCTGACTTCGCTGGCAGCAACATAATTGCCTGATTCTTGCTTTTCGGCTAAACCTATGTTGGTCAGTTCGTCGAGGTGGCGCTGGACAAGGGGGATTGGGCTCCTGAAATGCATTTGCCGCTGGATTTCGTAAGCGTCGACTGGACGAGTGTTTTTCAGTAGAAGCCAGTACACTTTTGAGGCTTCTCCGCGCAGGACATGATCAAGCTGGGCTTCTTGGGGGGCACTCAATCAAGGGCACCTTCAAAATATATTGGAAGCATTTGGGGCACATAATGCTATATTTTAGAACACGAGCCAGAAACTTTAGAACAGCTTCAAGCTTACCCGCCGACACAAAGCCATGTCCCATGCGTATTAAAATCTATTAAAAAAACAGCTTTAACGATTTGCTGCGCGCTCTATGTGAACTGGTAAAGAATGCCTATCATAGTGAAGATTAGGATGATGGTGGAGACTATCGCCACAACTTGCCGCTCCGTCAAGGGTCTACGATAGGTAATGAGGGTTACCAGACTCCGTCTGTGCTCAGACACAAGCCGTTTGCCATCAAAGATGACATTTGCCTTCTTCCGCACAAAGAATACTGACAAAAGTATGAAAGCTGAGTTGAATATGTAGGGAATGATAGAAATTAACAAGCTTGACTTCAAATCGGTCACAACCGCAAACGACGCCACTGTCAATCCGATAGCAAACGAGCCTGTATTACCAACAAAGAGTTTTCCTTGAACGTTGAAGTAAGCCAGAACCAGCCAGAAAATCAAAGGTCCAACCATGAGAATCTGGGCAGAGTTGGGGGATACCGCAATTAACCCAAGTAGGACTATAGCTGGGCAAACCGTTTCCAAACCGTTCAGCCCGCCCAGCATGTTGATGGCGTTTGTCACAATCATCACGATGAGCGGAATTATGAGAAAATAATAGTAACTCCCAAAATCAATCATCCCGATTACAGGGAGCGAGATAGAAGTCCTCACCGTCTCCGAATTGGCAATCGCATAATACATCAATGGCAACGCAGCAATCAACGGCATAAAAGCCTTATAGCGCCACTTCAGGTCAATCCAGTCGTCCAGCATTCCCATGAAGCCGCCGAACAGTATGCACACCGACAGCGTCAATGGCGCAGAAACGCCAATGCCAGTTGTTGAGCTGAGAAAATAAATAAAGAAAAGGTAGACAGTGGCAAACAGGACGTAGAGGACGCCTAAGCCCCAAGGCACAAGTGGCTTTCCAATTTTATGCTGGTCTGGGACTCTTGGCCACACCATTTTTTCCTCGTCGCCGCTTAACCTGTCGTGGATGTCGCGTTGTAGTAGCTCGCCCAGTCAATCTTGTACAGGCACACTAAGGGTACGAGACCACCATATAGAGTTCCCGCCGTGTTCGGGTCTAGCTCCATTCCTGCAAAGTATCCGCCTGCAGTATCGTCAAGGAAGTACGTTGGCTTCGGAATGGACGTGTCCGCCGCAAGACCGTACTTGGCTGCATATTCTTGCGTGGCCCAACTCATCAATTCGTAAATCGTTGAGTTCGTACCCATGTCGCTCCATTGCCAAACAGAGCCGCTGCCAGTGGTTGAATTGGTGTATCCGCCGAAGGATGTTTCATTGCTCCAAACTAGATTGCTGTCCATGTAGCTTTCGTTGATGAATCTGTCTTTGGCGCCGCCTGATATTCTTGCCATCCATGACCATTTTCCTTCATCGCCGAAGTTAGCGTAAGTAACCTTATACGTCGCTTGACCTGTGTTTGGATCGGTTGCTTGTGTAAAGGTGAGCGTTATGAACACTAGCACATATGATGCGTTGTATGTTGCCAGCATCTTCAGCGATTGGTTTTCAGGAGCCATGAAACTGTAGCCTATGTTTTCTATTTGTGTAGCATTTATAGTCGCGTTATCCGCTAATGAAGTAACGTTTCCAAGCAGAGTCAGCCAGTAACCGTAATCCCACCAAGCGCTCACAACTGTTGTACCTGGAAGGTTAGTCTTTGTCCAAGTCACCATGTTGAGCCATTGAGGCACTGGCTGGTTAGGCGTTATAGGAAGACTTGCCGCGGTAACAGTTATAGGCGAATAGGCTGCGTCAAAAACCCTCGGCGTTCCACCTGTCTGCGGAGAAAACGCAAAGTTGGAAACAAGCAGCACGAAGACTACAAGAATAGCGATTGCACTGTATTCTTTGCCCACCTTTTGGAGCCTTCTTTTAGATTTTACCAAAGCCTGCGAACCAGTTTCTCTCAGCAAAGTATAGAACGGCTTCAGCAAGCCAAGAACCCCAATCGTTGCCAAAAGGGCAAAGGCTGGAGCAAGCAAGATGAGTAGACGAACCATGGAACTTGCGAAGTACAGCGTGGTTATTCCGAAAACCAACAGGAAGACGTTTCGGTTAGTCGGATTCTTCAATGCAAAGTACATGCCAACAAGGAAGAACAATATTCCTATACCAAGCTCGTAGTAAATGGAACCCCAAGCAGATACTCTGTGTTCAGCGACTGATGCTATGAGAGGTTGGGCTGAACGTGTGAACGGGTCTAGCACTGAGGTAAATTTGCCTGCGATGCTGGTTATGTCGCCGAAAGCCGATACAAAAGCGAAGCCACTCACCAAAACAACGAGGAAGACCACTGTAACTATGGTTTTCGTTCTATTCGATATTTGAGCCAGCAAGAGTTCCGCAATGAGAAGCACGAAGAATACAGCTACCACTGGCAATACGACACCTGTTGTCAGATAATGAGGCGAAAGCGAAGGAACCATCATAGCAAAGAAAAGCCCCAGCCCAAAAGTTATGCTGTAGGAAAACAACAAGCGTTGACTGTACCTTCTAATTATGACCATGACGAAGACAAACAGCGATGCCAAGCCTATGAGGAAATAGGCTGCGCCCCAACCTGCACTGAAATACGCTAAGGCACCTGCTGCGCCTAACGAATATAGCACCATGGAACGCAGGGACCTGTTTTGGTCAATCGCTCGCAGAAACATATAGATAAATAACAACAGAGCAAGCACACCTACGGTTTCTGTATCAAAGAAACCAAGAGAGGACCTCTGAATGTAGGAAGGCATCAAAGCCAGAATGAGTGCAGCAAGCAAACCAGCGGATTTTCCAGCGAAATCCTTCCCGATGAAGTAAATTACAAGGACCGCAAGCATACCCAGCAATGGCGCCATAAGTGAACAGAAAGACATCACATCGATATGCACGCCTAAGGCAGAAACAATATCATAGGCGGCTGCTGTGGTCATAGGCAGAGACGGCAGAGATCCACCCAAATTCAGTCCTCCAGGATACCACTGCTGATAGTTTATCCAGCCGGCACCATTGTTTTCCAGATAAGGTGAGAGCAATCCATTGCTTATCATGTGATTAGTGATTTCATATTGGTAATACGGGTCAAATTCGTTAAGGCGCAGAGTGTTTTGAGGGATTTCCCAGCGAATAGGCAAAACCCGCACCGTAAATGCAATGAACAAAATCAACAGCAATGCTGAGTAAGTGATTATCGCTCCATGACTAACTTGAAGCCGTGGTATTCCGAAGCCTTTAAGGGCTTTTGACAGTGTCTGCTTGATCCCCATTTATGCCATCTCTTCCCACAAGATTGATTGCGTTGTTTATTATTTTTGTGGTTATCGGGTTATAACACGTTGTCATTCATATATGCCTTTCCAAGAATTCAGGATTCCCTTGAGTTGTTGATTAAATGGTGCGCAATCTGACACAAGGCTTAAACTCGGAATAACTAGGTTCGAAAAGCTTTTCTGCAATCGCCAAAATAGGCAATAGTTGACTTTCAAAAATCAGCCAGAAAGGGTAATAGGTTTTTACTGTGACCGTTTTTACCTGATTGGTTTCACTTCGACGTCGATGGGTATAAGGGACAGCTTTTTGCCGCATTTGGGACATTTCCCCTCGTGTTGATGGAGAATTTCGTCTGGAGGGCGAAGTTCGGGGCCTTCGTATAAAACATGATTGCAGCCATGGCAGATTACACGTTGCGGCATACGTTACCCTCGTAATGACAAATGAGAGCACGTGCGGCATATTTAATGGTTGCTAACTTTAGAAAGCATGTAATGCAGCCTGCCTGGTGAGCTGATTGTTGTGGGTAGGCGTAAGAAAGACTCTTAGGCACACGCCACGCTTATTCCATAGAAGCTGGGCAGCAACGTTTGGGAAATTACACGCTTATCATAACTGAAAAGCCTGATGCCGCCATGCGAATAGCCTCCGCGCTTGATGCAGCAGGCAAAGCGAAGAAGAGTTGGGAGAAAGGCGTGCCATACTACGAGGCTGACAGAGGCGAGAGGATAATCGTGGTTCCAGCGTTAGGGCACCTTTATGCAGTTACGAGCGACGCGAAAGCGCGGGGTCAGTTTCCTGTTTTCAAGTTGAAGTGGGTGCCACTGTATGAGGCGGAACGCGGTAAAAGCAGAATCCGCGTTTGGCTGCAGGCTATATCTCGGCTTGCGAAGGAGGCAGATATCTTTGTTGATGCTTGCGACTATGACGTGGAAGGAAGCATAATCGGCTACAGCATCCTGAAGTACGCTTGCGGCGGCAGAGAAAACGAAGCGAAACGCATGAAATACTCTACATTGACCAAGGAGGAGCTGGAAAAAGCCTACGAATCGCCGCTGCCGCACCTTGACTTCGCCCTCATAGAAGCAGGGCTTGCACGGCACGAAGTAGACTGGCTTTACGGCGTGAACTTGTCTAGAGCGTTGACAGCGGCGGCGAAGAATTCCAGCGGACAATACGCCACCCTAAGCACGGGGCGGGTGCAGGGGCCAACACTGAAGTTTCTGGCGCAGCGGGAAAAAAGCATCAGTAGCTTTGTCCCAACTCCGTACTGGATCGTGAAAGCTAAAGTGAAGATTGGCAGGAAGTTTTTTGAGGCAGAGTTTGACCGCGGAGCGATAGACGTTAAAGCTGAAGCCGACGCTATAATTTGCGCTTGCAGCGGGCACAAAGCAAGAGTAGAAAGTGTTGTGGCTAAGCAGTTTCAGCAGTTGCCCCCGTTCCCATTTGACTTAGGCGCTCTGCAAGGTGAAGCATACAGTTTCTTCGGCTACGCCCCCATGCGAACCTCCGCCATTGCCCAACGCCTCTACTTGGATGCGTTGATTTCGTATCCGCGCACCAGCAGCCAGAAACTTCCACCCCAAATCGGGTACGAAGGAATTCTGAGAAATCTGGCTAAAATGCGCGAGTACACCGCGTTGGCGGGGGAACTGCTTGCTAAACCTGAGTTGAAGCCGAACGAAGGCAAAAAGGTAGATTCGGCACATCCTGCAATTTATCCGACTGGGAAACTCCCTGAAAAACCACTAATCGGCGCGGAAAAGAACATTTGGAATCTTGTTGTGAGGCGGTTTATGGCGGTTTTCGGTGAACCAGCCACCAGACAAGTCATAACAGCCATATTTGACATTAACGGAAACAAGTTCATCTTGAAAGGCAGGCAAACTATTGAGGAAGGCTGGCTCCACTTTTACAAACTTTACCTGCGGTTGGCGGATGCGCCGTTGCCAGATATGGAAGCAGGACAGGAAGTCAATGTGGAAAAAGTCATCGTGGAAGACAAGTTTACGAAGCCGCCGCCACGGTACAACCAGCGCAGTCTGCTGGTCAAGATGGAAGATGCAGGCATCGGCACCAAGGCAACCCGAGCAGGAATCATCCAGACATTGTACGACAGAAACTACATACGAGAAAACCAAATCGAAGTGACTGACCTCT
>JBGOXQ010000106.1:0-6750 GCA_041479225.1 Bathyarchaeia archaeon | reverse complement strand
GCAAGACTCGTGGACCACATCCAAACCGTAATTGAGTGGCTACGTAACCAGTCAATCCCCTTGTTCACTTCAGATTACGACCTGCACTGGTTTGATTATCTCGGTGGATACGACACGGTGCTTACTCAGTTAGGGGGAAACCGCTCAGTAGCTCAAGACATCGCTCTGGTGCGTGGAGCAGCAAACCTGCAAAACAAAAGTTGGGGCGCCATCTTAACCTGGAAGTACGATAAAGAACCGTACTTAGGGAGCGGAGACGAAATCTACAGCCAAATGCGCACGGCATATGAAGCTGGCGCAGAATACGTCGTCGTTTTCAACTATCCAGCCATAACAGGAAACCCTTATGGCATTCTGCAAGACGAGCACTTCCGAGCCCTAGAACGCTTCTGGAACGAAGTCGTACAAAACCCGCAAATGGCTAACGGCGGAGTCAAGGCGGAGGCGGCGTTGGTTTTGCCCCGAAACTACGGGTGGGGCATGCGGAATCCAAATGACACCATATGGGGCATGTGGCCCGCCGACAACAAGTCGCAACAAGTCTGGACACTGCTGCAAAGCAACCTTGCAACATACGGTTCATATTTAGACATAGTTTATGATGACCCAGCATACCCTGTTTCAGGGAAATATCTGCAAATCTACTACTGGAACCAAACAAGCTGAAAAGCAGAAAGTTCTCCTCATTGCCTCCAGTTGGCTATAACGCTTACTTTACCGAGAGCATTCCACAGAACATTTTTCAAGGGAAATCTCCAGCTTTTTCAGTTCCTCAAATTCACCATTAATTCGAAGCTCCAAGGCATGCTTCTTTTGTAAATCTTCATTAAGCCTATTTTTGAGCGAATCGTGTTTTCTTTCAAGCATCAGTTGCGTGGTCATATTTTTCACTTCTTCTTCCGCATAATAAATTGGCACCAGGCGAAACCCAAAATGTAGAGCGGGGTTGGCAGGGAGGGCGTCGAAATCAAGAAATAGGAGAGGAAAGAGAAAATCGACGTTGCCTGCTCAGTCACTGCTTCCATCTTCAACATCTTTATCACCTGTTTTCTGCCAGATTATTGGAAAGCGAGAAAATTATTAAACTGTTTTTCAGAATTTATCCCAAATCCAACCCCAATCCGTCAGCATTCTAGCCGTATTCGTTTCAGGTGATTGTATATATGAAAACCCAGAAGTAGAATGAACAGGAATTTGAGGAGAATGAGAAATCTTCAAAATAATCCTCGCCACATTCACAGTACTCGTAGTAATCATCGTGGTCTTCGCGGGCACACAAAAAGCTACAAAAATACGAAAAATAACCAATTTGTGTTTCCAAAGGTACACGGGTTTCTGGAAAAACAGCTTTTCCATCGCAGAAGGCTCAGGGAAACACGTTTATATTTTGTGCCCCCATGAATATCAAGCTAACAACTAAGGGGAAAGCGAGCTACAAAGAGGGGTAAACTAAACTTTGATTTTGCTGATGACCACCGCTCCACCAGAAAACGCGCCTTGGTATCTTGGAAGAAAATTCCCTCCACTCGGGTTATCTTACGTGGCGGGCGCGTTGGAGAAAGCAGGCTTCGAAGTGCAAGTTCTGGACAATTACTTGCTTAAACTGCCCCTAGCTGATGTTCAAAATCACGTTAAGAAACTTAACCCCCAAGTAATCGGCATAACCTGCAGCTCCGCAACTTACCACAAATGCGTGGAAACCGCCGCCGCCATCAAGCAAGTTGCGCCAACCTGCAAAATAGTGGTGGGCGGATGGCACCCAAGCTACGTCCCAGAAAGCATGCTTGACCACCCAGAAATCGACTACGTCGTCATGGGCGAAGGCGAACGCGCCATGGTGGAGCTTGCTACGTACCTCATAAAAGGTGAACGAGCCATGGTTCTCGGAGCCGTCGCAGGTGTCGCCTACAAGCGCGGCGGCAAAATCCTGAAGAACACGCCGAAGTTTATCAGCAACTTGGATGAGATTCCGTTTCCCGCGAGACACCTACTGCCCATGCACTTATACGAGCGCAAGATGGAGTTCCTCGACGTGGAACCCGTGGATATTATGAGCATAATCCGCGGCTGCCCCTTCAACTGCGCGTTTTGTGAGACAAGGAAGATGTGGGGACCCACATGCCGCTTCTTCAGTCTAGGCAGAGTGGTTGAGGAAATCAAGTACATGAAAGAGAACTACGGCTCCAAAGGCATCTACTTCATAAACGACAACTTCACGATTCGAAAAAGAGAAACTCTGGAACTCTGCGAACTCATGAAAAAAGAGAAGCTGGATATCCAGTGGATATGCGACACCCGCGCAGACATGATTCAGCAAGAAATGCTTGTGAAAATGCGTGAGGCGGGCTGCAAAACCATCTGGTTCGGCGTCGAATCAGGATCACCACGCATCTTAGAGAAAAT
Organism: Bathyarchaeia archaeon; assembly: GCA_041479225.1. Lineage (GTDB taxonomy): Archaea > Thermoproteota > Bathyarchaeia > Bathyarchaeales > Bathycorpusculaceae > JADGNF01. The sequence goes on along the minus strand of JBGOXQ010000106.1, from coordinate 4,347 downwards.
CAACAAGCACATCACGCCAGAGCAAACCGAGAACGCGTTCAAGTTGGTTAGGAAAGAAGGCATCCAAATCGCGTGCAGCTTCATCCTGGGCGTTCCCGGAGAAACAATTGCAGACATGGAAGCCACACTCAAGTTCGCAAAAAAACTGAACCCTGACCTGTGCCAATTCAACACCTTCATAGCTTACCCCGACAGTTTGCTTTACGAGGAACTTCTGCAAAGCGGCGAATACGAGAAACTAGATGATTTTCTGCTTGCTGCCAAAACAAATGAATTCGACTTCAAGAAACTGATGGAAATTCAAAGGCGTTTCCACAAAGAATTCAACACTTCGTCAAAAAGGATCCTGTGGAAAATTAGGCATGACGGACCCATCAGCGTCATGAAATCGGGTTTCAGAATGGTGACTGCCAAACCCAAGAAAAACTAAGCCTTCGATTGCTTCTTTTTAGGCTGCTTCTGTGTGAGAGTCATCCTTGTCCTGCCGATTAAAACGCCTATGGCTTTTTTCGGGTTCCGCAGCGCCCGAACAAATCGGTCGCGGTTAACCGTTGGGTTTACAAGCATTGCCTGTGCGCAGAGCATCTGCAGGTCGTCCGCAGAGAACTCTGGCGTCTCGATTAGGGGTTGAGCCCAAGCGAGGGCTTCATCGCTGAACTCGGGTTTCAAGTACCCTCCTTCCTTCGCCTGCCTGTACAGTTCAGTGCCTGTGAGTGGAGTAGCATAGCTGAAATAGAATCGGTCCGCTCCCAGCCCGCGGAGTTTATGCGCGTAGGCTATGGTGGCTTGCATGTCCTGCTTGGTTTCGCCGATGAACCCCATGATGAAGAAGGTACTGACTTTGATGCCGACGCGATGCGCATTAACTATGGCTTCTTCGACCTTGTGCAAGTCCTGGTTCTTCTTGATGATGCCATCCACCACGCGTTGGACACCTGACTCGGGAGCCACATAGATACGTTGGCAACCTGACCGCCTCATCTTCGCCAGCAACTCAGCATCCAGACAATCGGCGCGGACACCGTTAGGTGTATACCATTCAATATCTATACCGCGTTGAACGATGAGGTCGCAGATGGCTTCCATCCGCTTCTTGTTAAACGTCATGTTATCGTCTTCAAAATCCACCTGCTGAATGCCGTAATCATGCACAATCTGCTCCAGCTCCGCAACAACGTTTTCGGGGCTTCGTCCACGCCACTTCTTGCCCATCACAATGTGGTTGCTGCAGAAAATACAGTTGTTGGGGCAGCCGCGGCTGGTTAGGAATCGTACGCAGGGCTTGCGGATTTCGCCGCGAATCGGCGTTTGCTTAACGGCTGCAAAAAGCTCCTTCATAGGCAACAGATGCCGTGCGGGGAAGGGCAATGAATCTAAATCTTCGATGACTGGTCGAGGAGGAGTTATGACGGGTTTGCCGTCTTTAATGAAGCCGAGCCCCTTCACTTTCTTAAGGTCTTCAAGGTTGCCTTTCTCGAGAACACTTGCAAGTTCTTGGACTGTGAGTTCAGGCTCGCCTATGACAACGAAATCTATGTTTTGCTCTGCTAAGCTTTCAAGCGGTTTAGCTGACGGATGCAGCCCGATGAGGGCAGTTTTTATTTCTGTGCTGACGATTTTGACGGCGGAAGCAGTTTCAAAAGCGGTTTGCAACCACCCGCTGAAAGGCACGGTTATTACTACGAGGTCGGGCTTCCACTGCTTGATTCGCTGGGCAATTTGCTCCTTAGTTAAGCCGAGGCGGTATTTGACGCCGTCGATTTCCTGGAGGTTTCGCCAGCCTTCAGTGGGGCAGTCGATGATACTTACGGCGTGGTTTTTTTCCAGAACCGCCGCAACATAAGCTATGTCCAGTGGCTGAAAGGCTGCGGGTTTTCCCCAGAGCTTCTGCTGAATGCGAGGTGGGTTGATGAGGCAGACACGCATATTCAGCCGCCACCCTCAACGCTTAAGATAAATGCAAAAGCCTGTCTATGTCTGTCTGAAGCCACACCTGACATTACTACGAGCATCTCTAAGCCAACAAAGCGGGACGCCACGATTAATAGATTTTGCATTCCAAGCCCTAAAAGGGGAAAACGTACAGCCGAATCAGGAACAGCACGGGCAAACTCAGGAGTATCCACAGAACAATTGTGACATCGCGAATTTTCAGGGCTTGCAGAATCTTGTCTCCAGTTAGTTCTTCTTGTGCGTCGCCGAGAATGTATTGTCCAGGCTTCACCAATTGAACACGCAACGCGCCTGCTACTGCGCCCATGGGCCAGCCGTGATTGCGGCTTGGGGTTTTCTTGTGGTCTCGTTTTGCGATTCGCCAGGCGTTTCGCCAGTCCATGCGCAGGATGCCTGCTGCTGCAATCATCATAAGCGCCGCCAATCGGGTGGGTATGTAGTTGACTATGTTGTCGAGGTTGGCGCTGAACCAGCCCATGTTGATGTGTTCTTTGTCTTTGAAGCCCACCATGCCGTCAAGCGTGTTTATGGCGCGGAAAGCTATAGCGCCTGTGACGCCGAGGAAGGAGTAGAAGCTTATGGGTGAGAGTTTGAAGTCGATGAGGTTTTCCGACATGGATTCGATGACGGCGGAGCTAATCATGGAGCCGCTGAGGTTGCTGCTGTCTCTGCGGGAAAAATGCGAATACTTGCGAGCTTCTTCCAGGTCGTTGGCTTCTATGGCTTTGGCTGCGGCTTTCGCCCAATCCGTCTCCAACTTAATGCAAATAGTAAGTTTAAGCAACACGATGCCAACTATTGCATAGGCGATTATTCCAAGCCAAGTCCAGACCATGCCGAGGTAAGTCCAGATTGCCCAGAGCCCAAAGAAAACGGGCAAAGAAAAAGTCAAAATGACTGCCAAGCCTAGGAATACACCGTTTGCTTTTTCCTGTCTGGGGTTGGGGTTCTTCAAATGTTTCTCCAAAGCTTTGGTGTAGTTGCCCATGAGGACCGTCGGGTGCACTTTATAATAAGCTGCTAAAGGGCTGTTCGGCGACGGGTCACCAACCGCTACGTCCAGCAGTGTAGCTAAAACTAGCACACCAAGCGCAATCAGCATGATTATGAGGTTTACCACCAAACGAAGCCCAACACCAAACTATCGATGAGTCACTTTGAGGATAACTGCAGAAAAACCGTTAATATCAATTACGGTACAGCCCATGCAAAGCGACACGCCTATGAAAAAGACATGACGAAAACTCGGCGAGGCTCTGCCCCAAAGGTGGCTTGCAGTGTGAACCTGCCGCTGCTGTTGAGCATATCGTAAACGGTTTGTTCCGTTAAGGCAGATGCGAAGTAGAAAGAGTTCACGTTCTCATAAAGAAAAATGTACTTCACATTGTGCTGGTTGCACAGATTGATGAGTTCGGTTGTGTTGAAGTCGGGCGTGTAAGCATCTGTAGCAAGTTCCGGGTACTGCCACACTTGATTTGGGCTGGGGGCTTTGGCGTTTAGGCAGAACCAGACCATACCTTTGTTGAATAAATTAAGCGGGCAAACAACCATGATGGATTGATTTGGGCTCAGCTTTTGGGCGGCGTACGCGGTTGCTTGTTCCACGGGCACTTGAAATTGATTCTTGGCCACCAAGTAAGACGCATCGGAGCAGCTGTAGAAGATGCCAATAAGGGTAAACGCTATTAGCAATACGGCACCGAGTCTTGCAAAACTCCTACGATTAAAGCTGCTCTTCGCTGATTGCCAGACCTTCTGAACTCTCCCCCAAGCGGATGCGAGGAGACTGGAAGCAGAAATCGCCAAAACAGGAAACAATAGGGTGACGTAGCGCCATTCCCTGTTAGGAATTAAAGTGAAAAGCACGTAAACCACGGCGAACCACAGGAGAAGAAACTTGTCTTGAAGCTTTCTTCGGTAGGCAAGTAGCCCTAGCCCCGCAAGCCCTAAGGCGTAAAGGAGGAGCGAAATTGGATGAACATCGGTGTAGGGATAAGTCATCTCAACCAAATAGAAGACTGGAACAGGGAACCTAACGCTGTAAACCGATTTCTCGGCAGTGCCCACCTGTATAGCGTACAATAAGATGTTGATGACCCCTGAAGCAAAAAGCACATACACTAAGACCCCTGCTAAAATCGCTGCTATAACCACAATTATCAGACGCGGAAACTTTAGGTATCGGGCAATCTCAGCTTTCAGATAAGCGCGTTTGCCAAACAAAAGCATGCCAATCAACGCAATGAGGGGCACTATTGCGAGTATCTGGTACTTCACAGCTACCCCAACGGCAAAAGCGGCGATGCAGAGTATGCGGTCTCTTTCGCTGCTGGTTTGTAACCACCTGAAAAAGAAAAACATAGACACCAAAAAGAAGAAAATAAGCATGGTTTC
>JBGOXQ010000105.1:0-6821 GCA_041479225.1 Bathyarchaeia archaeon | reverse complement strand
TGACGTGCAGTCGAACGGATTTGGCAAACACTTAAATGCCATTTTGAAAAAGGGTAAGTGCTACGAGAAGAGCGATATCATGCAGAATCGTCCAGCCATAGTTGCTGTAGGCAGAACTAAATTCGGGGAACACTACGGCAAAGAGCCAGAAAAATTGATTGAAGAATCGTGGCTCGCCGCGTCCAGAGAATGCGGCATAGAACGCAAAGACCTTGAAGCCTGCTACATGTCAGACTGTTTTCTCCCAATCACCAACAAACTTGGCTTAGAAGAAGGCTTCCTTTCGGAGCTCACGGAACTGCATGTGCCCATGGAAGTTACACGCTCGGTCAGCGCAGCCCTGTTAACTGCATGCCACGCCATACAAGCTGGCGTCTACAACACCGTGCTCGTGGGCGGCATCGAGAAAATGACGGATCGATGGGACAAAATCCGCGACGACCTCATGCTCCTCGAAGACCCTTGGAGTTACTACACGGGAGGCACGCCCGAATCAAACCACGAGCTGATGCTAAGAGCCTACATCAAGAAATACGGCATAACAGGCGAAAACCAGGAAAAACTTAACCTAGCTTTGGCACAGGTCGCTGTGAAGAACCATGCTAACGCGACGAAAAACCCGTGTGCCCAGTACCAGAGAAAGATAACTGTGGAGCAGGTTCTGAAGGCGAGAAAGGATGAAAGGAAATCCCTTGGACTTTATGATTTTGCCCCAATCTCAGATGGCGCATCTGCGTTGATTCTCACAAACGAAACCAACGCCAAAAAAATAACCGACAAACCTGTTTATGTCCGCGGCGTGGCTTCAGCTACAGATTATTTGAATTACCCTACCAGAGATGACTTAACTCACTTCATCGCAACGAAGCTGGCTATGGAAAGTGCCCTGAAAATGTCTGGGGTGAACCTCTGGGATATCCAAGTCTTGGAGTTGAACGACCAGTCCACGGTGATGGAGATGGTCTCCCTTGAAGACTTGGGCTTCTGCGAACCTGGCACAGCTTGGCAAAGCATCTATGATAGCTGCCAAAACTACAAAGGATACTACGAAATAGGCGGCAAGAAGCTCTTCACCAACTTAAGCGGCGGGTTAAAAGCGGACGGAAACCCCCTCGGCGCCACCGGCGGAGCGCAGCTTTTTGAAATCTTCAAACAGCTACGCGGCGAAGCAGGAGAACGCCAAGCAGTAGCAGACAAGGAACTATGTTACGGCTGTTCTCACGAGCTTGAGGGCTTCGGCACGAAGGGATATGTCAGCATATTGGGGAGGAACTAAAGTGAGCAGCGAACCCATAGAACGCAGAGTATCCTACCTCGGCGACAGATTGAAAGCTAGCCGCTGCCAGATATGCGGGAAAGAATACTTCGAAATTCGAGATTACTGCAGCAACTGCGGAAGAAAAAGCTACATGAAGATGGAGTCTGCGGACCTCTTCTACGATAAAGGAAAAATTGAACTATGCACGCTCGTTAACGAACCCACAAACAAGTTCACCAAGTTAGAAAGCTTCGTTTTCGGCATAATCTCCTTTCACGACGGTAAAATCCGTGTCCCAGGAAGAATCACCGACCGAATCATAAAGGACGACGAAGTGGTTGATCTCGCAGCGCTGGAAGGAAGAGAAGTTGTGCCTAGATTCAGGAGACGCTATTCAGTAAACAAAACTGATGTCGTCCCCACGATTTCGTTGACGTTCACGTTGGCAGATGAGTACTATCCACATCAGGATTACAAAGTTGTGCAGCCTAGCAAAGATTACGAGTTGCCCGGCATCGTCGGCTACGGCGTTTACACGTCACGGTTCAGAATAGCTGAAGGCGGCATCCAACGCGCCGTCCCCTTCATCGACGAAGATGCAGTGACGGCGGCGGTTGAAGCTGGCAAACTTTCGCTCATTCACTCTGCCGTGGACAGCGCCCATGTGGGCAAGGTATATGTGGGCTCAGAATCGAACCCTTACGCCGTTAAACCCATAGCGTCCAAGGTGGCGCAAGTTCTGAAGCTGGGGGAAGAAGACGGAGACGTTCAAGGAGTAGACGCGGTAGACACGGAGTTCGCGTGTAAGGCAGCCACAAGCATGTTCAAAGACGCAACTGCCCTCGTCAATTACCCGCGTTCAGGCGTAAAGTACGCCATGGTCATCGGCGCAGACAATTCACAAGCCGCGCCCCGAGGATGCCCAGGCGGCGAACTAGACCTTTTTGTTGGATACGGCGGAGCATCCTTCATTTTTGGAAAACAAGACGTCATTGCCGAGATTGAAGGCTGGTACTCTATTACGTCGGATACGCCTGATTTCTGGCGCCGAGACGGCGAACCATACCCGATGCATGGCGGAAGATTCACCGGAGACCCCGCTTACTTCAAGCACGTCCGAAAAACGGCTAGCAAGCTAATGACGAAAATGAACATGAAAGCGGGGGACGTAGACTATTTCGTGGCGCATCAGCCGAACCCAGCGTTCCCAATTAAAGTCGCAAAGGAATTAGGATTTAAGGATGAGCAGTATGCCTGTTCGCTTCAGGTAAACAAGTTCGGCAACACTTACTCTGGATGTTCGCCCGTGGGTTTAGCTGCTGTGCTGGACATTGCCAAGCCTGATGAGCGTATCTTGGTTGCGAGTTATGGTTCGGGTGCTGGAAGTGATGCGTACTTGCTGAGGACAACGAGTCAGCTCTTGGATAAGAGGCAGCGCCAGAAAATGAATGTGAAGTATCAGAATGAGAGCCCCTTCTTGGAATTTGTTGATTACACCACTTATCGACGATTGAAGCTGGGAATGTAATAAACACTTAATAACTGGGCTGTTTTTTCTCATAAGCGGGGCATTCATATTTGATACTTACAGATATATTGAAAGCGTTGTACCAACCGCAAAAAGTGTTCAAGCAGATTGTTCAAAATCCGAAGTATTTGGCAGCGATAGTGGTGCTGATTATCTTTGTGGCTGTGCAAACTGGCTTCTACTATACTTGGTATTCCAATACTTACTACGAGCAAACGGCTCCAGATCTTAATCATTTGGGCGCTTGGACCCAGAATACTACTCTTTGGAGCGCGAATACTACCTTGGTTGGCATCAGCACGAACAATTTGGACTTCATAAGTAACGGCAGCCCCAATGTGTATGGCGACAACAGTACGCAGTTTGATGCCTCCAACACCACCAACATGTCCTTCGCGCTGACCAACTTCGGAACAGTGAATCAGGTGAATTGTGGTCCCACAAGTTACCAAAATCTGTCCATACGAACCAAAATCGTGCAGCCTTCAAGCACCCCACAAAAAGTCACCTTAACACTGTATTCCTTGAGTGATGCAAACTATTTCCAGTACGATTTGACTTCTAACTTTTCTAACTCGTCACTTCTGGGCAGCTGGAACAACATGACAATTCCAGTAGGTTCAGGAAACTGGCAGAGCACTGGTACGCCTCAGTGGGGTAACATTACGTTTTTGAAGCTGGACTTCACGTTTTCTGCTAACTCAAACATAACCGTGCGCATGGCAGGCGTGTTCTTCCGAGGAGTTTACCAGACTCCGATGCAAACGGACAACACAGGCTTCCTGCTTTATGTTCTGCAGTCAGTTATCACGCAGTTCCTCTTCGAATGGCTCATAATAACGGGCATACTCTACGTAATCATTAAACTGATGAAAGGCACCTTAACTTGGAAACCCTTGTTTGTGGGAGTAGGCATCGCCTTAATTGTGGTTGTTGTGCAGACTCTCCTGAATATTGCATCTACAGCAGTTTTGCCTTCAATATACTATCCAGTTGAGTTCTTGCTCGCTGTCCCAGGGGAAGCACAAGCAATCGGCACCGTCATCAGCTCAATAACAGCCAATTACACCACAATAGCTGCTGTCATCCAGTTAGCCGCGTATGTATGGTTAGCCGCGTTGAACGCAATCATAATCCGCGCAATGATACCGGAGTTCTCATGGTCAAAATGCGCCATGGTGTCAGCTGCAGGCTTGATAATTACCATCATACTCCTCAGCATACTCGGAGTATAGGAAGCAGACGCAACCGCAAACCAGCGACAAAAAACGCGAAAAGCGCTGAAGCGAAAAGAAGAAAGCTTCAGTCGTTTCTTCTAACCTTTTTTAGCCTTAAAGAGCTGTTAGCAAGATTTATATGGTCCGAGGGCTTTTCTGCAAGTAAAAGTCTTACCTGACAGAACAAACGTTCTCAGAAGACACGCAACAGTGGAGAGGTTAACATTTGAAAATTAGTGAATTACGAAACGGAATGAAAAGAGTAGAAGTTGAAGGCACCATAGTAGACAAAGGCAACACACGCCAAGTGCAATCCAGATTCAAAGACGAAACCTACAACGTGGCAGACGCCGTAGTCCAAGACGACTCCGGAACCATAAAACTTACGCTTTGGAACGAGCAAATAGACCAAGTAAACGTCAACGACAAGATAAAAATAGAAAACGGCTACGTGACAAGTTTCAAAGCCGAAACGCAACTTAACGTCGGGAAATACGGCAAATTAACAGTTATGTAAACCGCAACAAAAACGGTTTTCTCACATTCGGTTAATGCGAGGTGAAAACGTTATGGTAGAAGATTTTGGCACACGCCGAGAAGGCGGCTTCCGAGGTAGCGAGCCTCCTAAGCCCGTGAAAATCGGCGAAGAATACGAAGTGGACATCACAGAAACGAGCCAACGCGGCGACGGCATAGCCCGCATAGAAGGCCTAGTGGTTTTCGTCCAAACAGGAAAACCAGGGGATCACCTTCGGATACGTATCACGCGCATAAGCAGAAAATTTGCAGAAGCCGAAGTGATTGAAAAAGGAGAGCACCCCAAAGACACAGGCCCACTATAGAAAGTCTTACAACCCACCTTTCAGGATTCTTTACTCTTTTTTGAATTTTCCTTTTACGTAGAATACGCCTAGGCGTGTTAGAGAAACGACGTCTCCGCTCTTGCCATGTTCATCCACGTAGCCTTTTGATGCAAGTTTCCTGAGAACGCTGGAAAAGTTCTTCTTAACGTCGTATTTCTTGGCTATGTCGGACCACTTTATTATGTTAGCTGCCTTCTGAGTGTAGCAATACCTCATGGCTATTAGTCCGTTGTCGTATAATCGCAGCAGGACTTCTTCCTCGTATTCGTCCAGCAACTTTAATCATTTTCCTGCTGGCTTCTGTGGACTGTGCGTAGTAATATATTCATTGTGTATAATTATACACAATGTGGCGCAATGCTTATTTACAGTTAACCACACAAAGTTAGACCGACACAGGAGGTTGTTCATGCAGTCCGCCAGAACAAGTTTTCCACATGCGGTAAAGACAGTGCTAGAAACGCTTAAGAAACAAAAAAGTCTCTCTGTAAACGCACTCTCAAAAGAGACAGGTTTAAACAGACGCACTGTAGAAAAATCCCTGAAGCTGCTTCTGGAGATTCAGCCGTATTTCCAAGAAATAACTCTGGGTAGCGTCGAAACCGATTGGAGAAAACTCGTCGAAGTCAAAGAACGCACAGGACTGCTTGGGCTGCCAGAAAACGTCCAGAGACTAATCATAAGGACAATACACTTTCCCACTCCGTCGGAGGAAGAAATAGCCCTCATACATCTGCTGCTGAATGAGGCGGTGTCATCTGAGAAAGCGCTTTCGCTAAACAAAAATCTCGCAGTCAAGAAGCTAATTGAACAAGGACAGATATCAGAAAAAAACGGCAAATTCTACTTGTCTGAGGAAGGAAAAACAGTAGCTCAGGGAGCGTTACAGGTCTACCCTGAACTGAACGAGATAAATAGGCACTCATCTCCTTGTTGACATCGGCTATCGATGTGCTTTCAGCTAGTTTTTAGGTGGTTCATGAATTTTCTGAGGTTCACGTGGTGTTTCCGTTTTTGTCGGTGAGTTTTTGTTTTGGGGGCGGTTTACTCATTGTAGGCAGCGTTTTTCTGCAGGCTTTTCTCTTAACAAGCCGATGAACTTCAGCTTGCTTATTGATTTCTGATTCTGAGTTTTGGTTTCCGAAAGCTTAATTCATGACGTTGGGCACTGTTTTAGTGCAGAAGGCGAATGTGTGAAGAAAATAGAGCATGAAATGCCTCGCTGTGAAAGATGCGGCAACCCCATCGACGACTGCAAATGTGCTTGTCCCTATTGCGGGCAAACTTCTGGCTGCGACTGCTGCACAGGCTACGGCAAAGCCACAGGCGGATAAACAGCTAATCTGATAGCGTTTTTCGTCGCTATTCGCAATTCTGACTTTATTTGATGGTGAAAACTAAATGGCAAAAGACAGCATAAACTGGATGGCAGGCGGTCCACAGGGCAGCGGCGTAGACACTGCCGCAAACATTTTTGGACGCGCATGCGGCTACGGCGGACTCTACGTCTTCGGCAGACGAGAATACCACTCGAACATCAAAGGCTTGCACAGCTACTTCCACCTGCGCATAGCAGCGAAAGAACTGCTGGCGAACATAAACGATGTGGATTTGCTGGCGGCATTTGACGCAGAAACCGTCGTAAGGCACCTCAACGAAGTTGTCCCCGAAGGCGGCGTCATCGTGGATTCTCAGCAGATGACCATGAAAGTGCTGGATATACCGACGTTGCCGCCTGAATTCAAAGAAGAACTCCGCAAATTCATGAAAGAAAACAACGTCGGCGAAACCCTGAACGACTGGCTGGAATTCGCCAAGAAAAAGGGCGTCCACGTTTTTCCCGTTCCATACAGCGAGTTGCTTAACCAGATAGGGCAGAAACTCGGCGTAACCCAGATGAGCAAAATCACGCGAATGATTAACGTTTTAACCATAGGGGTGTCGCTTGCGCTTTT
>JBGOXQ010000104.1:0-6878 GCA_041479225.1 Bathyarchaeia archaeon | reverse complement strand
CTATTTTCTTCCCACATTTCTTGCAGAAAACTGCGTCAGTTTCGTTGGGTATTCCACAGTAGCGGCAAAACATTTTTTCTTCATTAGCAACCTTTGCCTGCGCGCTTTGCGTGCCTTTGTTAGCTATTTCTGATTGCACTTGCTCTATTTCAAAATCAATCTTTCGAATCTCACCCTGTATATCATTAAGGCGTGTGTTCATCTGTTGCATTTGAAGTATAGTTGTTTGTGCATCACCAGATAACGCATGTAAGAAACCACTGGCACCTGTTTTTTTCACTTGTTTTTGAATCTGCTCTATTTCTGCGCACTTTTGCTCTCGCTCGCTGATAATGAATTTTAGACGCCTTGTTAGAGGGTCTTCAGGTGTTAACTGTTCTTGAATTACCACGTTTTTACAAATAGGGCAGTTGCCCTGTTTTACTTTGGGAATTCTGATTCCGCATTTTGGGCATGGAATAACAAACAGACCGAGCAAGTTTGGTAAAGTTGTTGTTAATCCCGCATTCTGTAGTACCAATTCAACTTGAAGCGGATAATCGTTGTATAACGCTCCCAACTGGGGTACAAAATCTTTAGCTATTCGCATCCTATTCTTGTCTATTTGGGTCCCAAGACCTATGCTTTCTGGGTGTGCAAGTTGTGTATACTGTTTTAGTTCTTTGATTATCTGCCTAAAGTTTTCACAATCACTATCAGGCATCGGCGATTCAGAATAAGACAAATCTTGATTTAGCAATGGCGAATGAACAGTTGTAGATATTGGAGTCGATAATTTTTCAAAAGACATAACTTTGTATGTTTTTTCGTCCACATTTACTTTCATTAAAAGACTGCAATTCTTGCAATATATTACCCCTTTGCTCTTCTTAAGCTGTTCAAGCTCTTCGGCAGTAACATTATCATTTTTTTGTTCCCCACAATGTGGGCACTGAATTGCTTTTATCGTCATCTGATAAGCCTATTTGGTTGTTATCTTGATTTATGATTTAACTCTTGTGTGTTCCCAGTTTTCTCTCCCATAATTTACCTTTACCACGGGAAACAAACATGAAATGGTTTTCTTACAGTATCAAGCAAAGGGTAGTGGTGGATAAAACTCTTGTGAAGAAACAAAAAAGGTAGTTCTTTATTGTAATCGGTGTTTCTGAAAACGGATTGCTCACATCGCGGGAGTTAGGTGAATGCTTAACGTCTTTCGCGAAAGAAATCGCTATTTTGAATGGTGCCGCTTCAGTGGTTAAGTCATGCATTCGCTTCTTGATTTGTTCCGTTGGGTCATGTCTGCGAAGACAAGCCATTCATGAAGCTCCTTAGAATAGTTCGCTTTGGTTCTCTCACTTAATCCAACTAGCCATTTTTGAAAACTCGTCTTGTTCATAGCTTTGGTCTAATACTTTTTTCATTTTGTTTCTGGGTCTCCTTATTTTGGTTTTAGACCCTAAAGCATTACGTTTTGAACGTCAATACCCTCAAGAAAGATTAGGCGTTCATATCCGCTTTCCCATAAATAGAGGGGGTAGGGTCGCTATTGGCGAATTTTCAACTTCAATAGCATTGTTGAAAACTGAGAGCGACAAGCATATTTGGATGTGTGTAGAGCTACTACAGTTTTCCATAACAAACCTATCCTATTCACGTTTAGAGATATTCTGGGCGTCTCAATCGCGCCATAGTTTAGGTTGTTTTGGTTTGTCATTCTCTCACTCTTCTTCATTCTCTATTTTCGGCAAAAAACTCTGGATTGTCTGTACGAGTACGTCGTCTTGTGGTTTCTGGAAAGCCCACTTGAACGGTGAAACTAACAACATTCCCAATGTTCTCAGTGCTGTCACTGCTTTGTTTTCGCGTTTAGTTGGAGCTTCAGGTTTCAGGTTAGCCATGTACAACTGCTTGATTTCATGGTTGATTTGATAGGGTTTCCCAGCTTGTTTCCACTCTGGACTAACAAACGTTTCTCCCTCAAAAAACCATGTTCTCGCTTGAATCTTTGCGAAGTCTAACTTATGCTCTTTTTCAATGCGTCGGAGCGCTCCAGACATATCTTCAGCGTTTATTCTCCCAATACAATAGAGTTGTTTGCTTCGAATCGTCTTAGAGAAATCGGTTAGTCTCTGACTTGCAGTATAGAATGCTTCTTTTTGGTTTCTTGCTTCATTAAAAACCGTAAGGAATTCTTCAGCTTCCAAGCGTGTAGTGCTTCTACTGTTGAAAGTGTCTTGAGCCTCTTCGATTATGAAAGCGTAGCTAAGTTTAGGTTCGTTATTCTCTGTGGTTTCTCTCTGTGCTCTCTGTAGTGCGTCAACGTAGTTAATGACGGTCCGAACGAAAAAGCCACGTTTAGACGGTTTGCGAGTCTTCAGACGGAATAGGATGTCTTTATACGTTCTGAGTGCTAAGGCTATGTGGTCCCAGTTCTTAAGCTGGTATTGCTCTATCTCCAATGTGTTCTTAACATCGTTCGCTAAAATGATGTCTCGTTCTTGGACCGTGAAAACGGGTATAGAATCGTAGCCATAAAGCCATGCTTCGCTCCCGTCGAAGATTAGGACTCTGCAATTCTCTAAGTTGCTAAGTTGTTTTGCCATGCTGAAGAGTAACCGACTTTTCCCGTGTCCCTTCGAAGCGTTAACGTGGATTCCACCGTTTTTGAGTCCCATCTGTACCATGTCGGAAAACTTGCCGTTGCTATGCTGTTCGATGTTGGTCTGGTTGTTGTCGCTTGTGGCTGTCAAATCTTGATTTTTTGACATTTTTTTTCACGTACCATGGGAAAGGCTAATAACAAACCCTCTTAAAAAGGCTCGTTAAGTGAAGTTGAATTGACAAAAGAGAAGCAAAACTACACTAGAATGTAAAAAAAGGCTCAAAAACAGCCTAAAACACCCCTTTTTGGTGTTTCTGTCATAGGGCACTTTTTCTGGAAACGTAGAAATTCATTTTAAGAATATTTGTTTAAGAAACCTGAAGACTTCCCGTTTTACTACGAGTAAAGCACCCTTGAATGTTCCAAGAGTGGCATAATTGAGAGCAAAACACCCTATCTTTTTAACTCTAAACATACGAGTCCTGAAAAACAAGCTACATAGAAGCTCCGAAAATTCTGGAATGCTCACAGAAATTAAACGCTGGAAAGGGTGGGACAGTGTTTTTAGAGCACTTGAAGCTTAGAAGATAATCGTCTTTACTCTTAATCCCCTTTCTTAGGTGAGTCTGAAGTTTCTGGCACAGGCGGAGTTGGAGGAAGAGTTTTTGCAGCATCAGATGGTTTTTCGGGGTTAATAGGCTGCTTAGGCTTGAGAGGAAAAATAGCCTCAATTGGCTGTCCCAGTAATTGCGGCATTTGTTGAGGTTTATTCATAACCTCAATTCTAATTTGCATTGCTAATGACACCGACTCACTTTCAAACAACTTGGCTGAGGCACCTTGTTGCTGGAGAAAGAGAATTGACCTACAATAAAGTTCCCATACATTGTTCCACAAATCAGAGTCAAAAGGTATTTTCTTAACATTCAACTTGAGTACATCATGCGCTTCGTTGTAGTCAATTACTTTTCCATGTGATTTATACTTCACACCTTGAGACAGCGTTTTTGCTACTTCTACCGCTTGTTTAGGATTATCTTTTAGCATACATTCTCTTAGCCATTTCTCGGCAAACTCGCGGGAGCCTTCGATAGCACTATTGCATTGGGCTAAAATTTCAGGTCTGATTTGTGCTAACATTGGAAAATACATTTGAACAGGGTCTCCTTGAGCAATGTTGGCTCTAATCAGATTGAGACCATCAATAATTGACCTTGCTGGAATTACGCCTCCCAGTGGGTTGCCCAGTTGAGGGTCTATTGGACCTAACTCTGCCAGATAGCCCATTAACACTTCATCGCTTCCCAGCGCTATCATCGTTGCGGCACTTTTTGCAAAATTTGGGACTATAACCTTGAATGATTTGGTGAATCTTTGACGGCACATGGTTATGATTTTTTCAGCGACGTTGCCATCTCCCCCATTTGAGTTTATGATAAGGTAACCTTCCTCTGAACCACTGATAGAAAGCAACAAATCTTCAAACAAAGGAATATCTTGACTCATTATAAAAGAAGCAGGATGTTGTGCGCTTGCTATGTAAGTGATTACTTTTGCACCGAGAATTTTCTGTAAATTCAGTATTAAGGGTTTTCTATGTACATGAAAATCATTGGTATTTATTATTCTCTGAAAAGTAGCATCGATTGACATGGAATAAACTATTGTTCGTTTCAGCTTATAAATTACTCGTTACAGAAAACTAGTAGATTTTAGTTTCTTCTTTCTGCAATCCCTTGAGAACTTCCAGTAACTCCGCAATCTCATCTATGTCAGTCTTATACTTTCCCTGAATATCCATGATAAACTCTTCTGTTGACATAGAATATCACCGTAAGATATCATATAATACTATGTATAAATAGCTTTTGCGAATCGCAAATCCTTATCTTCAATAATACCTTGTTAACGTGAGTTTAGGGAGCGCCAGCGAAAAGGATTAGTAAACGTTGACGCTCCCATGGGGCAAGTTGGATCGGGTGATGTTCTTAACTTACCCCAGTCCAGAAGGACTATGAATTGCTCTGTTTTCTCGCCTGATAGTTACGGTGGCATGAATATGAGCATACATACACCCCAAATCTCTCGAAATTGAATTGCATAATTCTCAATTCTTTTGGCTTGCCACATGACGCGCAATTAATCAGTCTTCGTGCTCCATGTTGGAGGCGGAAAGTTCGTGAGCTAATGCGTTTTTCTGGGTCAGGGTTAGACGACGTTAATTTTCATCCCCGATAAAACTATTATCATAACAGGTTGCATGGTAGATTTGTGAGTGTCTGTTATTCTGTTGCTTTGACTCAACTTCTTCATCTACTTGGATAGGACAATCACAGTGTTTGCAAACGAAAACTATGCCTCGGGCTTCAAGTATCTTTTTCAGTTTCTTAGTCAAGACGTACCGATTAGCCGCGCTCATGCATCCACAACCCTATAACCGTGACCAGAAATCCCGAATGAAGTATCGGAATTGCTTTTCTTAAACTCTTCATAGGCGCTGTTTTTTATTATGGTAAAAAGCATTTTGAATGAATCGCCGTCTCGGAGCGGTTTATCAGGTTTTGCCTTGTTGATTTCGCATGTTAAGAAGCCTTTTATTGCGTCGGGGACTTCGATTGTCAGAACGTCGATGGTATCGCCTAAGTTGTCGGGTCTCCGATAGAGACCATAAAGCACCCATTGAAATGATTCGTTAATATCTAAGCTTTCTATTGCTGTGTTAAGCGTGATGTGTTCTTGTTCTCCATTGATTTGCCATGAAAGATTAAGCATACTACCGAATCTTAGCGAAATTGGGTTTTTGCGTTCTGGGTCCATGAAGAAAAATAAGCAGTTAGCCGAGATGTACGCTCCCTCTCGTAAAACTTCAGCGCCGACGAATCCTTTCCGTTCTGTGACTTGCTCAAAAAAATATTCGTACCGCTGTTTTTGGCGTTTCTTTAAAAATCCCCTTTGTGGTTGTTGCGGTGGCGTCGGTGTTGGCACTGGAATAATTATGGTGACGGTTTCATAAACTGGCACTTGTTCAACAGCAACCATAAACGGGTCAAAGAACATGATTATTCCTCACCGAATTCTTTTGTTTCAAAATCGCTAATTTTCTTAACGTAGCCTTTTATTTTCTGCTTTTTAACTGTGATTTTCTCGTCTAAAGCCTTGATTTTCTTTTCGATTTCATCACTGAGTTTTTTAATTTGTTCCCGTGTACCATTGGTTAAGGTTTTTTCAAGCAATTCGCTTTTTTCTAATACGTCCAAGTAATCGTCTGAAAGTTTGACAATATTCCGCGAGTATATGTAGTCAAAGCCACTGGTTCGTTTAGAGAGTTCTTGTATTTTTTCTTTGATTTTCTCCGTTCGCGCATTCATAGCGTCTCGGAGAATTTCGGTTCTTTTCTTCAAATTTAATATGGATGTGTTTTGCTGTTCGATTCTGGTCTCCAATTCTTCAGTTTTTTGTGTGTCTGGTTGCCGTGGTTGTTGCTGTTCTTCCAATCGTTTCTTAAGGATTTCTCGCGCCATAAACTCGGGTACTCCTTCGCTCTGCATGACCTTAGCAATTTCCAGTTTAGCCTTGTTTTCTTCCGTGGTCCAGTCTATAGTAAAATCCTCGTCTTCATCGGGTTCGTTTTCGGTTGACATCTTGAATCAGCTACATATTAGGAGCGCTTTCCGTGGATTCTTGCACAAGTTTCCGCAATGTCAGAGCATGTAGCGATTTCAAAGTTTTCGGAGTTATGATTCTCCAAGGACTTTTTAGTCTTTGCAATAATGGATTGAACTGGAGGTCGTAGTCCACTTCTAATACAGAACCGAGAACAAGCCACTCGTCTTTGAATTGTCCGTAACTCTGAGCCATTCCGCATAGAGAACTTAATTTGCAGTAGTGAACCGCTGTAGCTCCGTTTTTAATCAGCTTTAACGTCTCTTTTTCGATGTTTTTAGGGCAAGCGGATAGTCCGTTTCTTCCCAGCATTAGCGTGATAGCTTCCCATTCTGTAACCTTTTTGCCGAATATTTGTTTGCCGTTTGCATCGCGTTTATTATCCAAGTTTAGACCATGAGAAAAGACATTGCTTAAATTGACGTTTCCGCTCATGGCACCAGTAACCCGATACTTCATGTTAGGCGCTAATTTTTGGGTAATTGGTTTGCCGTCTTCAGTGAATCCGTAAGCCATCAAATCGCCATCGATACCATCTAAGGACTTTGTGTTTATTATTTTGACAGCTTCGTTTTGTCTGAAAACCGTTAGCTGAAGGTATATTTTTTTCTGTTCTTGCGACATGGTT
>JBGOXQ010000103.1:0-6882 GCA_041479225.1 Bathyarchaeia archaeon | reverse complement strand
GTCTCAATAGCTGCAATAGCCGCGTCTTTCGCTGTAATAATATTAAACATCCGTTCAGAACTCAAAAGCAGTGCTGAATCGCCGTAAAAACGCAAAACAACATTACCTCTCTTTTTTTAGTTTTCAGCCTTGTTATGACTCCAAAGCTCTGTGAAAAGTTTGTAATATTTCTTCAAGTGAGTAATAATTAAAGACTTTTTTTAACATGGTTCATCCCGTTTTATCACCCTGTCTGAGTTCTTCTTCTACCAACCCTGAGAAAGAACTGCCCAGTTACGGAATCGCGAACCAAACACTTACGGCTATTATAAGCACAGTTGGGAATTAACTACGGAGAAGGAAACGGATATGTCTGCAGAGAAGCCAGAATAGCGCAAGAAACAAAGCAACTTATGGAGGACGGATTCCGATACGTGATGAACAAAGAAGGCGTCAGCTTATTCAGAAAACTTAAATAAATCGCCAATGTTGGTACACACTACCCAAAGCAACCATGTGCGGTTGTAGTCTAGCCTGGTTTAGGACTTCAGCCTGCCACGTTGATGACCCGGGTTCAAATCCCGGCAACCGCACCAAACCTTTCTAGAAGATTGTTTTGCCTATTCTGGTTCCAACTCGTTTCGTCATCGATTGAAGGTTTCTTTGAAAACTGGGATTTTGAGAGTGGCGAGTGCTTGGTAAAGTGGGGAAGAAGAGTTGTTGGTTTTCAAGTTATTCTTGCAGTTTGGCTCCACATTTGTTGCAGAACTGTGCGCCTGGTGGGTTTTGTTGGCCGCATTGGCTGCATGTGATAGTTGTTTTTGTTGTTTTGGCGGGGGTTACCTCTGGAGCAGGCTGCATTGTTGGCGTAAGCGGTTTTGATGTTGTAGTTGGTGTGGGTTCTGCAGATGTCATTTGCGCCTGCGCTGGAGGTTCCTTATTTTTCTTTTTGCCAAGTTTCAATACTGCAAATGCGCTGATGGGTATTACGATTGCTATGACAATTATCAAGATGAGAAGTGGATCTATCGGGTTGGATGAACCGTTATTCTCCGTTCCTGAGGGAGTCGTGTTGGGTTGGCTGGAAGGCGAAGATGAAATTGAAGATAATGGAGGAGGTGTGGCCTGAGTAGAAAATGCCCAAGCGTTTGTCTCTACAAGCTTCATGTGCTGTGTGGTGGTTTGGTTTGGAGCAGCTATGAGCGCTTCTGTGAGGAAGGATTCTACGACTATACCTGTTTGCTTGTCAAAGAAGAGAGACAAGTAACTGTAGAGTTTTCCTTGGTCTTGCACATCGGTTCGGTTCACTTCGATGTGGTTTGTGTCTCTGAATCCGCTGGTGTCGCTGTAGTAGATGGGTTTCGTTTCGTTTATCGTCCAGGGAAGATCTGATGCGGGGTACAGTTTGTCGCCTCGTGTGAGGTTGGTGGCGTAGATGAAAATGTTGTTGCCTATTCCTTGGCTGACTTCTGCTATGTCGGTTGAGTTGGTTTGGGTTCCGTTGGTGTAACGCCAGATTGATTCAATTTGCACGGTTGAGCTGCTGACTCTGATGATTCTCATCTGGAAGTAGTCTGTTTGGTTATCCCTAACTAGTCTGGATGGGACAACGTCGGTTGGGCGAGTGGAGCTCCAGTTGATGACGAAATTGTATTTGAATGTGTTTCCTTCGGAAACGCCGACGTATGTTTGTTGTGCTGTGGCGGTTCCGAGAATTGTGAGGAATAAGAGTGAGATGAAGAGTGCTGAGATGATTGTTTTTTTGTTCATGTCCCATCAACCGTTATTATTCGTGTGTGTGGTGTTTTTATGGTTTGCGGAGTTTTCCCAAATCTGTTCCAAATCGGGGTTGGAGTGGTTGGGTGTGTCTTTGAAAACACAATTTGAAATTTTTCAGTGATTTTCCGCTATTCTTTGTTGTTGATGGTTGTGGGCTTGAGGATTTGCCGAACTGTTGCTTGGAGCAGACTTTAGCCCCCTTATTTAAAGTAGGAATATGCTGTTTTGAATCTGTGCTGAAGGGTGTGGTTTTCTTGGTTTTCTTTGTTTTGCTTGAGCTTTGGGTGATTAATCAAAAGGCTTTTCAGCGCTTGCACCTATATTTGATAGGGTATTGAAGAACGGGGCTTTCTTGCATGGAAACGTGCGCTGGGTGGTGCTGAGTTGAAGGCGAGTGTTCTGGCTGAACCAGTTCTGGTCGGCAGAGAACACGAACTTGAAGAACTTAACTCGTTTCTGAATTCGGCGCTTGAAGGTAAAGGGAAAACCGTTTTCATTTCAGGCGAAGCAGGAAGCGGAAAATCGAGGGTTACCCGCGAATTTCTCAACGCCGCAAAAAAACGAGGTGTAGGTGTAATGGCTGGATGGTGTCTCAGCGACTCTTCAGCTCCGTATTTCCCATTCGTGGAAGCTTTCAATACGTATTTCGCTTCTTTCAACGAAGAAGAACAGCCTTCAGGCATGATGCAGCCTGGAACAGCGCTCGGTCTAGCAGGCGCCTCGCAGATTATAAGTAGTGAGCGCGGAATAGCCGCTTGGTTGACTGAACCGAAACCTGCAGAGAAATTTGGGAAGCCCGAAGTCGTTTCGCCGCAGGTTTGGAAAGACCAAGTGTTCGCGGGCGTTGCCAAAACCCTCCATGTGATCGCGGCTCAGAATGCAATAATTCTATTCCTCGAAGACATACATTGGGCCGATTCTGCATCTCTGGCATTGCTCCACTATATTGCACGTGCTGTAAATAATTCTGAGAAAATTCTTGTATTGGCAACTTTCAGAAGCGAAGAACTCACAGCTGACGCCGAAGGGCACCCGCACCCGCTTACTGAAACACTACGCATGATGAGGCGCGAAGACCTTTTCACAGAAATCAACCTGTCAAACCTGACTTCAACCGATGTACAAAGAATCACTGAAAGCATGGTCGGCGGCACAGTTAACTTGGCGCTTGCTGACAAACTATCCAAAGAAAGCCAAGGCAACGCTCTGTTTGTAGTTGAATCCCTCAGAATGCTTGCGGAACGCAAAAGCCTCATTCAAGAGAACAACCAGTGGCGGCTTACAGTTGACGAATTGGGTATCCCCTCAAAGATCAAGGATATAATCCTGCGCAGACTAGCAATACTGAAGTACAATCAGAGAAGAGTACTGGATGCAGCTTCCGTCATAGGCGAAAAATTTGATGTCGAGTTACTAGGCACCGTGCTGGGGCAGGACAGCTTGGAAGTGCTTGAAACGCTTAACGTTATTGCCCAGTCCACTTCGCTTGTGGGTGTTGAAGGCAACTCTTACAGATTTGACCATGCAAAATCGCGGGAGGTCCTCTACGAAGAAATTCCGCTTCCCCTTAAACGCGGTTACCATGGCCGAGTTGCCGAAAGAATAGAAAAAACCAGTATCGATGGAAAGTTGCCTCTTGCGGACTTGGCGTATCACTATGCCCAAGCTGGAAACTGCGAAAAAGCCTTAAAATACGCTTTAGAGGCGGGCAGGGACGCATTTGAGAAGTTCAGCAACGCGCAAGCCATCAACCACTTCACGTACGCGCTGCAGAATGTTCCGGAAGGATACGCTGAAGAGAAAAGGACCGCGTTGAAGGGGCTTGGAGACGCTTACGCCGCCAACTACAGGTTTGGAGAAGCGATAAAGACGTTCGACGAGCTTGCCGCTTCTGAAACGGGTGCGGTGCGGCTGCGCGCCCTCAGAAAAGCCATAGAAGCTGCTTACTTCAAAGGCGACAAGCCCGATGTTCTGCTGGAGTACGCGCGGAAAGCCCAAGAGCTGGCTGCGTATGACCATTTGGAGATGGCGAGGGTTATCAACAACAGGGGAAGAGCCTTCGCTTGGGCGGGGCGCGGAGACAAGAAACTGGACCTAGCAGACTACGACGAGGCTCTGCAGATATTTGAGGAAGAGAACTCCATCGCCGATGCTGCCGATGCACTGTGGAGAAGCGGCGTCGCAGGCGCGATGTTTAAAGACTTGCTCGAAAAAGGAGTAGGGAAACTTCTACGTTCCGTTGCTATTCTTAGGGAACTGGGCGATGTGCGCAAAGAAATAGAAGCCACCCTTTGGACAGGGGTGTCCCTATTGCTTGGTGGACTTTTTCCAGAAGCCGACCGCGAATTTGCTAACGTCATCAGGATCGGCGAGAAATTAGACGCTTTTACCGAATTAGCTCACGCGAGCGTTTTGTTGGGCGGTCATGATGAGTCTGAGGGGAAATTTGCTGAGGCACTATCTCAAACCTTGAAAGCGCTGGAGTACTGCAAAAAAACAGATGCATATTGGATACATGGCTTTGTCTACGCAAATCTTGCCCGACTGTATAGTTAGCTTGGGGATTTGAAACAGGCGGATGAGTATTTTGATAGAATTAGTAAACTGCCCCCAGAAATGCTCTCGCATTTGATGGTTGGTCCTTATGTTGCCAGATCTAAAGCGATCTACCTTGCTGCCAAGGCCCAGTGGGGAGGAGCGAATGATTTTTTCGAAAAAATGCTTTCCGAGGGTGTTGATCCCGGCTTTGAAATTTCTCCGGGAATGGAAATAGGCTTTAGGGAAGACTATGCTTGGGTCCTTCAGAGGCAGGGCAGGATTGAGGAAGCGAGGTTTCAGCAAGATAGAATCCAGAAACTATTGGATCAAGTTGAAGAGAGGTTTGGGCACGCCAACGTGCAGTTGAGTGTTATGGTGCCGAGGAAGGTTCAGGTTGGCGAGGAGTTTGAGATGCGCCTTGATTTGGTCAACGTCGGCAGGAGAGCAGGCGTGCTCGTCAAAATCGCGGGCGCAACCCCGGCTGAATTCAAAATAGTCGGTCTCCCGGTTTTCTGCAGCCTGCAAAACGGCAGCGTCGTGATGAAAGAGAAAAGTGTCAACCTATTCCAGGTTGAAACTGTCAAGCTAGAGATAGAGGCATCAAAAGTAGGTAGTCTCGAGTTGAAACCGGAAGCTTTCTACGTGGACGACTTGGGCACAACTAAATCGTTCAGTGTTAATCCCATCACAGTAACGGCTCAACCTGTTAAGCCCGCGTATGAGGCTCTGCCTGGAAGAATAACTACGGGCTATGCGGAACTTGACAGGCTGCTGCTGGGAGGCATACCCGAAAAATACGCCGTCGCGCTATCTGCGCCTTCCAGTGATGAAAGAGAAATGCTCCTAAACCGCTTCCTGACAGCTGGAGCTGAAGCGGGCGAAACAACCTTTTATGTCACGGTTGAAGCTGGAAACGCGAAGGCTTTGGCTGAAGAGCATCAGTCGAACTTTTTCCTTTTGGTCTGCAATATCCAAGCCGACGCCATGATCCAAAACCTGCCCAACATCTTCAAGCTGAAAGGCATAGAAAGTCTAACCGAGATCGACATTGCGCTGACAAAGGCTATCCGCACGCTGAAGCCGTCAGCTGCTGGTCCGAAGAGAATCTGCATAGAAATTGTATCGGACGTTTTGCTGCAACACCACGCAATCAATACGAGAAGATGGTTAAGCGCTCTTCTTCCAACCCTAAAATCCAAAGGTTTCACCACTTTAGCAGTTATCGATCCGCAGATGCATCCGCAGGAAGAAGCCCGCGCCATCGTAAGCCTCTTCGACGGAGAAATCGAAATCACCCAAAAAGAAACTGCACAAGGTTCTGCAAAAATCCTGAAGGTAAGAAAGCTCTACAATCAAAGATACCTTGAAGATGAATTGGTTTTAACTAAAGAAAAACTCTCACTATAGCGAAGAAGAATCGCTAGGCATCGACTACTTTTTAATCGGATCTTTCGCAAAAAAGTAAGTGACGGAAACTGAGGCGATCCCAAATGCCCCAAGGATGGGGGTTAAGACTAGAAAGCCAAATTGGTCCAGTACTGTACCTCCAACTGTGATTCCGATAACCACCCCCAAAGAACCAAACATTCCTGCCAATGACATCATAGTTCCGCGAGATTTTGGAACCTGTTCAAGACCCAGATTGGATGCCGCGGCGAATCCCATTCCGCGAAACAGTGTGCTCGCTAAATCAAGAAGCAAAACAATCCACAAATAGGGCATATAAACGAATATTACGATGAGTATACTCGCAAGACCAAAAGACAGTATTGTCAGACGTTTCCGTCCAAACCTGTTCACAATTCGACCACCAACTACTGCGCCTATAGTCATGGCTAAAGTCGCAAATAACAGGACCAAAGATGCAGACTCCAAAGGTAACGAGAAGCGTGTTCTATAGAACGTTATCGCATAGAGTCCCCACACTTGCGAAACATAAAAAAGCGCGGTCGCAGTCAAGCACGCGGCAGCGGACTTGTTCAGCAAAACTTGCTTAAAACTGCTCAGGTAAGCCTCCTTTCCAATTACCCCCTGCGGTTTATTCGGAGTAGATGGAACGTTAAAATATGCTAAGGCTAAGCCTGCGACGGAGACGGGCAGGAAAAACCATAACAGAACGTAACGCCAGTTTCCAGCGCCTGCAATTATGCTAGATAAGGGAGCCCCAATTACAAACGCCAAAGTGGCGGATGCCACCATCCAACCTATCGCCTTTGCCCTTTTTTCCAAAGGCAAATATCTTCCGATTAACGAGGCACCCATTGCGATAACAATAACAGAGCCCACACCATCTAGAGGATAGAAAACTTGCATATACGTGAAATTTGGAGCCAAGAAACAGCCTATCACTCCAGCGACGATGATCAACGACCCTGCCATCAGCAGTGATTTATGATTAAATTTGACGCTTAAAGCACCCATAAGCAACCCGACAAAGATTGACGCGACTGCGGAAATCGTACCTATTTGACTCGCCGCACCCACGCTAATTTGGAAAGTTACGGCGATGTCTATCAGAAAAAGGGACAAGAGCAAATTCAAGTTCTGCTCCGCGTAGCCATTTAAAGCCAACGACAGAACAAAGAG
>JBGOXQ010000102.1:0-6985 GCA_041479225.1 Bathyarchaeia archaeon | reverse complement strand
GAATACTACATCGCCATCGCGGCAGTCATCATCATCGTTGCCATAGTCGCAGTTGCAGTCATCCTCAGAAGACGAAAATAAACACCTAAAACAACAACCCTTTTTCCTTTTTTTCTTTATATGCATCGGCAACAAAACGGGGCTGAGAGAGCTCTGGCGGTTAAACTCAAAGCGTGGTAGAAGCGAGAGTTTCCAAGACATTTTCTCTCTCCTATTTCGTCCGCTAGAGCCCCAGCAAACCCTCCTATTTAAGTAAGGTCAGTTGTTTTGCAGCCTAAAGTTTTCTATATATAGTTTCTATTTATAGAGGGGGCTATGGTTTTCTCCGAGCAATAGGGCACTCACGCTCGAAAGTGGAAGGCTTAAATAATTTCCTCATCGTACCATGAGTGGGAAAACAGATGAGCACACCCGCAAAAAGCATTTACTTTTTTAACACCTTCACACGCCAGAAAGAAGCCTTCACCCCGATTGAAGTTGGCAGAGTCCGCATGTACACGTGTGGACCCACAGTTTACGATTACGCCCACATCGGAAACTTCCGCGCATTCCTCTTCGAAGACCTGCTTAAGCGTTGGCTGGAACACCACGGATACCAAGTCACCCACATCATGAACCTGACTGACGTGGACGATAAAACCATCAAAGGCAGCCAACAACAGAGTAAGCCTCTCCGCGAATACACAGATTTCTACGCGAACGCCTTCTTCGAAGACACCAAAACCCTCAACATCCAGCCAGCAACCGCTTACCCAAGAGCCACCGAACACATACCCGAAATGGTCACCATAATCAAAACGCTTCTGCAGAAAGGCATGGCTTACCGCGGCGAAGACGGCAGCATCTACTTCGCCATCAGCAAATTCCCTAACTACGGCAAACTCAGCCACATCCACGTCTCCGAACTCCAATCAGGCGCAAGAGTGAAACAGGACGAATACGCCAAAGAAGAAGCCCAAGACTTCGCCCTGTGGAAAGCCTGGTCATGTGAAGACGGCGATGTTTTCTGGGAAACGGAGTTGGGCAAAGGTAGACCAGGCTGGCACATCGAATGC
This sequence comes from Bathyarchaeia archaeon, assembly GCA_041479225.1. Lineage (GTDB taxonomy): Archaea > Thermoproteota > Bathyarchaeia > Bathyarchaeales > Bathycorpusculaceae > JADGNF01. The sequence goes on along the minus strand of JBGOXQ010000102.1, from coordinate 5,930 downwards.
AGCGCCATGAGCATGAAGTACCTCGGCGAAACCTTCGACATCCACTGTGGAGGAGTAGACAACATGTTTCCCCATCACGAAAACGAAATAGCCCAAAGTGAAGCCGCCTCAGGCAAACCGTTTGTGCACTACTGGATGCATAACGAACATTTGCAGGTGGAAGGCAAAAAAATGGCGAAGCGCCTGGGAAACTTTTACACGCTCCGTGATCTGCTCCAGAAAGGACTTGATCCGCTGGCAATTCGTTATTTGCTTTTGAGTACGCATTATAGGCAGCAATTTAACTTTACTTTCGAAGGCTTAACTGCAGCTAAAAGCGCCATCGAACGCCTCGCAAACCTTCAACGCAGACTCCGAGACGCCAACGGCAAAGGCAGCGGAACAATAATCACTCAGCTGATCGGCACTGTGGAAAGGTGCTTCGGCGACGCCATGGACGACGATTTGAACGTGAGCGTTGCCTTAGCTTCGCTCTTCGACTTCGCAAGAGAAGTCAACAACCTTCTTGACGCTAATGAACTCAGTAAGGCGGAAGCCGCAGAAGTCTCCGCGCTCATAAACAGTTTTGACAAGGTTCTTGGAGTAATTCCCAAAACCAAAGAAGAGACACTGCCCAAAGAAGCAGAAGACCTGATTAAGAAACGTGAGGAAGCCCGAAAAGCAAAAGACTGGAAAACCGCCGACAACCTCAGGCAACAGCTGAAAGCCATGGGCATAACCATCGAAGATACAGCACAAGGCATGCGGTGGAAGCGCGAGAAAACTTAGCCTAACGTGCTTTTTCCCTGCAGGTTCCACTCATCCGTGCCATATTTTTCCTTACACAGCTTCACTGCGAGGTCCTTCTCTTCAGAGGTTAATTTGCCCTCCTCGAACGAAATATTCAAAGCCACTTTGAAGCCATGTGCTATTGCGTTTGCGGCAGTTTCAGGCTTTATGGCGTGTCCAAGCTCATTTTGGATGCTTGTGATTTTGTTCTTCGCTACATTCACCACCTGCATGCACGAGTTCGCCCACGGAACACGTAGCAACGTAAACATCCTCGTCAAATTAACATCCAGCAGTAACGTGCCGTGCTGCAGGACCACTCCGCTTTTATTTGCCTGCGCGCTACCTGAGATTTTCTTCCCTTGCACAGTGAGGTTTGGACAGTTCTTAACATCTCCAGGGCTATAATCTGCTGCTATGCCCATTACGCGTAAGGCTTCGTTTACGGCTACGTAAACTCGCTGGTAAACTTCAGCCACATCGCTTGTTCCCATGTCTTGGGTTTTGGCGATTATGCTGTAGGTAACTTCGTTTTCTGCGTCGTGGTAAACCGTTCCGCCCCCACTTATCCTCCGTACAACATCAACGCCGAGTTTCCTGCAATTCGCGGGGTTAACTTCGTTCTCAACTTTCTGAAATTTCCCAATCGACACCGCTGAAGGTTTCCAACGGTAAAACCGCAGCGTATTCGGCACAGCGCCAAGTACTCGTTGTCGCAAGATAGCCTCATCAATCGCCATATTCATGAATGCGCTGTTAGTTTCCAGCATAAGCAAACGCCAAGTATCCATGTCTTTCAACCTGCAGACTAGTGCTCTCTGAGACTAACCTCTCCCATATAAATTGATTGAACTAAAATAGAGAACTTTGCGTAACTTTTCGGCGAGTTTTTTAAGTTTGTGCCTTTGCTAGTACTTGGGCTATGCAATTTTTATATAAGCGCTTTCAAATAAGACATTAAGTGTTTCCCCGCTTTATTGGACTGTGCAATTAAGATGAGGAAGACGATATTCAAGAAGCTTGAAGCTCAAGGATTAATCACAAATTACAACCGCCTCCGCAAAAATTTACCACCCAAGTTGCCTGACAGAGTTTACATGGTGGACGAGAGTTTCCGCGAAGGCATCAAAGCACCCACGGTCTTCTTAACTTACGTAGAGAAACTTAAACTCGCCAAAATGATGGATGAAACAGGCGTAGCCGTCATCAACGTAGGTTTCCCAGGCTTATCCGAAGACGAGAAACGCAGCGTCAAACGCATCGTGAACGAAACCTTCGAAAAAGTCCAACTTACAGCTTCATCAATCGCCAGCAAAGCCAGCGTAGACGCTTGCTTGGAAGCGGGTATGAAAAGAATAAATCTGGAAGCAGCCATCAACGGCTTAAACCTGCAGTACAGGCTTAAAATAACCAAGGAAGAAGCATTTAAACGGATAACTGAAAGCGTCGAGTACGCACGCAAACACGGCCTAACCGTGGACTTCGTTCTTTCAGATGGCTCACGCACCCCATTGGAAGACATTTTGGAAGTCTTCGAAGCAGCAGTGGCAGCAGGCGCAAGCAAACTAGTCATAGCTGACACAGTAGGCTTCCTGAGACCACTCGCTATGCGCTACTTGATTGCACATGTGAGAGATGGACTTTCAGACGCTGTTAAGAAGAAGAAAGTGCCGCTTTCAGTGCACTGTCACAACGACTTCGGCTTAGCCACAGCCAACACGCTGGCAGCGGCGGAAGAAGGAGCAACTTACCTCCATACAAGCCTTCTCGGTTTCGGCGAACGCGCTGGTTTAGCGCCTTTCGAAGAAGTGGTTGCTGCCTTGGAGCTGTTATACAACGTGGATACAGGCGTGGATATGGAACGCATCTATAGACTTGCACAGTTGGCTGAAAAATCCTTCGCGTTGCCCATCCAGTTCCACAAGCCTATCGTGGGCGATACCACTTTCGCGCATGAAGTGGATGAGCATGTGGAAGGCATGCTGGCTCACCCGTTGATGTTTGAGCCTTTCCCGCCTGAAATCGTCGGACGCGAAACCAGCCTCTTCGTGGGCAGAAACACTGGGCAGACTTTGCTTCAAAGGCTTCTTGAGAAAGCTGGAATCCGAGCGTCCCCACGCCAAATAGATGAGATACTTCGTCACGTGAAGGGACCGCAGGAAAGCCTTGACAAAGGCGAAGCCCAAATGACATTCTACCAAGTGAAGAAACTGCTTAGAGACCTGCAGAAAGGAATAGTCATGGATGAGTTCTGGCGCTTAGTTGAACAAGTAACCCGACAGAAACCCAAACTGCCGCCGCCTGGAGAAAACAGCAAGGCAATCGCTTCCGCCACAACTTAACAGCACATTCCTGCAACTTCTTTTTATTCCAAGCCCAGTTGGCGCTTAACCTCAGCAATCTCTTTCACTGATAGATTCCGCGGATAATTGTAAATGGGACCGCTGGGGTTTTCGTTATAAAACGGGCGATTGCAGTCGTCACAGCCCGAAGTCAGAAACGGTTTCCCACTTTCCACAATACCTGTCAATGAGGGTTTTTCAAGACCAAAATCAACTATTTTTCCGTTAACGTCAAAAACCATGTCTTCAAACCTGGCAATGCCCTTAACAATCAAGTACCTTGCAAGCTGCACGCGCCTGTACACATCAACTTTTGGCTTAGCATTCAAAGCCATTGCAGTGCCTTGAATAGGCGTAAAAGCGAAAAGAGCAGGCAAAACTCCCATGTCCACGCACTCCTGAACCATGTTTGCCGCATCTTTCTCCGTCTCACCTAACCCAACAATTAAGTGGGTGCTGACGTTTCCTTCGCCGAAAACCCCGATAGCGACGCGCAACAGCATAAGCTCATCCCGCCACTTGTACGGTCCACCCGCACCTGCACCCTTAACCTCATCAAACAACTTCGCCGTTGCCGCATCCAAAGCTACACCCACCCTGTCCACACCTGCATCCACTAAGCTCCACAAGTTCCCGCTATTCAATGGCTGAAACGAAACCGAGACTTGCACAGAAACTCTCTGTTTCAAGGTTTTGACGATGGAGCCGACATCACTGAAAACCTGCGGATAATTCAGGGCTTGAATGCACACCCGCTTTATCTTTCCTGCTTTCACTGCTTTTTCGATTTGGCTGAACACGTTTTGGCTGGGAAATTCAGGCCAGGAAACCCTTGAGAGCATTTCTGCTTTGCTTCGGCTGGTTTTGGCTTGGGGGCAGAAGCCGCAGTTCGCCGTGCACTTGCCATCTTTATACGTCATGAGGTAAGCGGTTGTGGGTTCAGCGTCAAGTTTACCCTTTAGAAGCCCAAGTACGATGGCTGTGCCTGTGGAAACTCTGATTTGCGGAGGTAAACCTTCTGGTTCGGGATTGGTAGATTGCGTCAAGCATTTTCACCGAGTGTAGAAGTATTGAAGAGAACGCTATATTAGCTTAGAGCAAAATCAAGAACTTCAAAGTGTACGTTTACTCTTTCAGTTTGGAAGGTTGTTTGTGGGCAAAGCTTTTTTGCGTTTAGATTCAATCCTGTTTAAGGCGCCTGCTCTTTGACTATGCGACTGCAAAACTCGAAAAACGTCTTTAAGCAGTTTTTGCCATTCGATTCTCTGGATCGAGACCTCAAAATCATCTTTGTTTCGAACCTTCTGGCGGCGTTCGGCGATGGTTTCATAATTTATCTGCTGCCGTTGTTCATCCGAAGCCTGAATGCTACCCCGGAGAATGTTGGTTTGTTGTATTCTTTGTCCACGGCGGCAGCGGCTTTAACTATGATTCCAGGTGGATTCTTAGCTGACAAGTATGATCGAAAGAAGATTCTGTTGCTTAATTGGCTTCTTTGGATACCCATACCTATCGTTTTCTTCTTCGCAGGCGAGTGGACTCAACTTCTTATTCCCATGTTCATCTACGGCATCACGCTGTCAGGTTCCGCTTCCAGCGCCTACATCCTTGGACACTGCAAAGAAGGAAAGATGGCTTCTGCATTCACCACTCTTGGCGCAGCATATGCTGTAGGCTACATTTTTTCGCCTGCAACTGCTGGATTTTTGTCTTCAGCGATTGATGTGCGAGCTCCCTTCATATTTACAGCCGTTTTCTACTCGCTTGCCGCCCTTACATTGACAAGAATAGCTAGTCAACGTCCCGTCAAAACTGAAAATCCGCAAACGAAAATGGTTGTACCTGCTGAAAAGGCGAATTTTAGGAAATTGGGTCCTGTTGTGGCGTTGTTTGCTGCAATGATGTTTGTGCTCACGTTGATTTCGGCTTTGGTTCCCCAGTTTCTCAGAGACGTGAACCACTATGACCAAGGCAGCATCTTAAACCTTGGTTCAGTCTACTATTTGGGTGCTTTCGTCTTGTCTCTTGTTGTGGGAAAAATCGGCGACAAGTACGGGAAAACCTCGGCGGTCTCTTTTTCAATGCTGCTTTTTGCGGGTGCGCTGGCAGTTTTCGTTACGTTCGGTGGCTTCGATTTTCAGTTGGTGTCTGCTTTCCTTAGAGGGGTTTCTTTTTCTATGTGGGCTTATATTGGCGTTTTGGCAGGTTCAATTGCCCCTGTCACACAGCAGGCTAAATGGATATCTGTGGTTCAAACTGCGGCGCGAGTAGCCAGTGTTCCTGCGGCTTTTGTTGGCGGGTTACTCTATGAAATGTCTTATCAGATACCTTTCATCGTGTGCATCGTGGTTGCTTTGGTGCTTTCTGTTCTGGTAAGTTTTAGGTTTCACAGGAGCAAGCAGAAGTCTTCCGTAGAAGTTGTCGAGTAGTTTATTCATTTAAAAAATGGAGATTGCAGACTAGAAAGGGTCTCAATCGTCTGGGTAAGGGTTAGTAGTAGGATACGGTGCAAGTCAAGCGTTTACTTTTTGCCTGTTTTTGCGTCGTGTTTCGCTTTCTTTGCCTTATTCTTCTTTTCAAGTGACGGCATGTAAATTCACCATGGATATGTTGACGTTTGAAGCTTAAAAGACTTTTCACGTAACTGCAAGCCTGCTAAGAAAAAGTAATAGACTCTTGGGCGTTTGATTGTTGTGAAAGAAGAAGTGTTGGGGTAGAATATAGTTTTTTGGGCAATTCTTAAATTTTAGGGTTTATTATGTTAATTAGGGAATTACTGTGTCTGTGGTAGAAATCGATGAAAGGGGCAGGATGACTGTT
>JBGOXQ010000101.1:0-6995 GCA_041479225.1 Bathyarchaeia archaeon | reverse complement strand
TCCTCTGAAAGCAACAGACAAACCATTGTTGATGACCCTGAACTTTCACCTGAACCAAAACTAACGTGGATTGTTGAGAAAAAAATTCCCGGCGAACTCATCACGGAGCTGCTGAAAATCAAAGGGGTAGCCAAAGTTTCAGTGTACTAGCACGCGCAAATTCAAGCGGCTACTGTGCTCTAACGCAGCAAATAATGCAGGATTCTCAGGTTCAGCATGGTGTACCACAGTGTTCTCTAGAAAAACTTATATTCCAAGTGATGTTTTGTTCTTGTCCGCACTAAAGGGGTTTATTGGATTTGTCATCAAATATTCAATCTGGCGGAGTGCCAGTTATTGTACTCAAAGAAGGTTCTAGCAGATCACGGGGACATGAAGCCCAACACACTAACATAACAGCCGCCAAAGTCGTGGCTGAAAGCGTCAAAAGCGCCCTCGGTCCGAAAGGCATGGACAAAATGCTTCTAGACAGCTTCGGCGACGTAACCATAACCAGCGACGGACGCACCATCTTGGATGAAATGGATGTGCAGAATCCCGCCGCAAAGATGCTGGTGGAAGTTGCGAAAGCACAGGACAATGAAGCTGGCGACGGAACAACTTCAGCCGTAATCATCGCGGGCGAACTTTTAAGCAAGGCTGAAGAATTAATGGATAAAAACATTCACCCAACAGTCATCATAGACGGCTACAGACTTGCTCAAACAAAAGCCCTGGAAATTTTAGAGAAAATCGCAATACCCATTGACCTAACGGCTCTAGAAAGAAATGTCAAAAAAATTGGTGATTATGACATACAAAAACTAGAACCTTTAAAGAAAGCAGCAGTTACATCAATGGCAAGTAAACTTGTAGCTGAATACAAAGAATATCTCGCCGACATAGTCGTCAAAGCCATGCTCGCAGTCGCCGAAAAAGACGGCAAAGCCTACAAAGCAGACGTTGACGATGTCCGAGTGGAAAAGAAAACTGGCGAATCTCTCAAAGACACTGCTCTCATATTCGGCATTGTACTGGACAAAGAAATCGTGCACTCTGGCATGCCGAAAAGAGTGGTGAACGCCAAAATCGCGTTGCTGGATACTTCTTTGGAGATTGAGAAAACTGAGTTCGACGCTAAAATCAACATCGAAAGCCCAGAGCAGATTGAAGCCTTCCTCAAGCAGGAAGAAACCATGATTAAACACATGGTGGACAAACTCGTGGCATCAGGCGCAAACGTAGTCATCTGCCAAAAAGGCATCGACGACATGGCGCAGCACTTCATGTCCAGAAAAGGCATGGTTGCCATTCGCAGAGCGAAAAAATCCGACGTGGAAAAACTCGCCAAAGCCACAGGCGCAACCATAGTCACCAACATAGAGTCACTAACCGCTGCTGATTTGGGATTCGCGGCGCTCGTGGAAGAACGCAAAATCGCCGAGGACAAAATGACCTTCATCGAAGGCGCAAAAAACCCGAAGGCAGTAACTATTCTTATTCGAGGTTCAAGTCCGCGCATGAACTCAGAGACGGAGCGCTCAATCCATGATGCTCTCTGCGTGGTCCGCGACCTTATCCAGGAGCCGAAAATCGTGGCTGGAGGCGGCGCACCAGAGCTTGAAATGTCAAAGACTCTTAAGAGCTACGCGGAAACTCTTCCTGGCAGAGAGCAGCTCGCAGTTAAAGCGTTCGCTGAAGCCCTAGAATCAATACCTCTGACTCTCACTGAAAATGCTGGGTTAGACCCTATCGACACGCTCTCAGAGTTGAGGTCAAGACATGAGAAAGGCGAAACTTGGGCAGGAATAGAAGTCTTATCAGGCAAAGTGCAAGACATGTCCAAAGCAGGAGTCTTCGAACCTCTCACTGTCAAAAAACAAATAATCAAATCTGCAGGAGAAGCCGCCATGATGATTATCAAAATCGACGATGTAATAGCCGCAGCCAAAATGAAGGCGCCTCCTATGCCGCCAGGTGGTGGCGGAGGAATGGGCGGCATGGGCGGAATGGGTGGATACTAAAATGTCAGCACAACAAGAAAAAATAACAGTCGGTCCACCGAAAATCACTCGGTTCGAGAAAGCCCGAATCGTCGGCGCCAGATCCTTGCAAATCTCCATGGGCGCACCTATACTTATGGCGCTGGATGACACTCTCGCAAGCGGCGGCACAGGTTTGAATAGCCCAATTGAAATAGCGTTGAAAGAGCTGGAAATCGGGATACTACCCATAACCATCAGAAGAACACTGCCAGACGGGACCTTCCAAGACATCCCGCTCAAGTGGCTCAACGTAACCTAGACTTCTCAAGCTTTCTTCTTCAGGTTTTCTTCTGCCTCTGCAAGAACCGCACGGATTTTGGTCCAGTGCGCACCCTGCCAGTAGACGGCGCCGCAGCTGGGGCACAGCCAGAAAGCCTCGTAGTAAATCAGCGTGTTTTTCTCAACTTTGTCCACGATTTCTTCTTTAGGCACTGGGTTGAGTTTGCCGTTGCATTTTGGGCAACGCGACTTCTCCAAGTCAATAGCTAACGCGATTTGGAAGCGTCGTGCAATTTCTGAGAGTCTTTCAGGTTCCGTGTTGCCTTCCACATAGTATGCCTCGATTCCTTTCGCAGCGGCTTGCTGGTAGAGCGCCAAGTCTCTGGTTAGCAGAAACCGACTCTCCTTCTTAGAGGTGGACAGGAGTTCGGAGTCGTCTATATTGTTTGAATATAATACGTCGTGACCCATCATGCGGAGCCATCGAGCAAGTTTTCCCAGCATTCCGTCAAGAATGAAGTTCACGTTTACTCTCTCCGGATAATGCTGCCGCATCCGGGTTTTCCTACAATCTCCTGCTCGTCCATCGTTAGCAAACCGTTTACAAAAGTCTTCATAGATTTGCCCTGCACTTCCCAGCCATCGAAAGGCGAGAATTTGGCTTTGGAACGGAACTTTGACGCGTCGATTTTGTATTTCTGGTTAAAATCCACAGCAACTAAATCCGCATATTTTCCCTGCTCCAGGCGCCCTCTATTGGCTAAGCCGAAGATTTCTGCGGGTTTTTCCGCAAGCAGTTGCACGACGCGGGCTAAGGACAGCTTATTCTTATGCACCATCGTCAACATCAACGGAAGCATAGATTCCAAGCCAGATATGCCGACTTTGATGTCCCAGATACTGTTTGCATCCTTATCCTGCAGAGTGTGAGGCGCATGGTCGGAACCTATAGTGTCGACTGTGCCTTCAGTTACGCCTTTCCAGAGGGCTTCGAGGTGTTCTTTGCTGCGGAGCGGCGGCATCGTTAACGCTTTAGCCCCTAAATGTGGGTAATCGTCTTTCGACAACAGAAGATGGTGCGGCGTAACTTCGCAAGTGATTTTCTCGCTGGATTTTTTTGCTTCAGCCACAGCCGCCAAACCCTGCAATGTAGAAAGATGGCAGAAGTGCAGTCGCATTTCAACTTGCTTTTGCAGGGCTATTAATCGTTCGACGGCTGCGAGTTCGAAGCGTTCATCGTGTGCTTTAAGGAAAGCATTCAGGTCGTCGCGTTTGGCAAGCTTCAGTTTCTCCGTGGCGTTCTTAATTGACTCGTGGTCTTCGGCATGAACGGCAACTGGAACCTTCAATTTGCCAGTTTGCTTGAACGTAGCTTTCAAGGCTTCGTCGTCATCGATGTTTACTCCGCCAACTTGCTCCGCCATGAAGAGCTTGAACCCCACTGCGCCTTCAGCGACCACTTGCTGGATTCCTTCGAGGTTAGGAGGATATTCCGAGTAGAAGCCAACGTTAACCAGTACGCTGCGTGTTGCTGTTTGCATGCGGTTCCGCAGAGTCTCAGCGCTCATGGTTACGGGAGAGTTGTTAGGCATATCCAGCACCGTAGTAACTCCTCCTGCAGCAGCCGCGGCGGTTCCCGAAAGAAAAGTCTCCTTGTAAGCCTTGCCTTCATCTCGAAGATGCACATGAGAATCAATCACACCAGGCAAAACCAGAAGGTGGTGGAGGTCTGTTTTTTCATCTGCCTTCGGCATGTGGGTTTCTTTGCCGATTTTGAAGATTTTGCCTTCTTCAATGGCGATGCTGCATTCAACTATTTCTTGATTCAAGTAAGCTTTGGCGTTGTTCAGTACTGAGTCTACAATCAAGTTGGACGCGCTCGTTAAAATGAATAAGAGAAGGGGTTTATTTGCTTATTCAAACGGAAAATGCGTCTCAGAACGAAGTCTGCGGTGTTTATTTTTCGTTTTCTTCTTCAATGCGGCAGTCTTCACAGAGGTTCTGGCCGTTTTTGTCTTTCAGGCTCTCTGAATACGTTCCGCAGTGGTCACAGTAGCCTGACATAGGCGCCTCTTCGGTTTCTGCTTCTTCAGAAGTGCTTGCGTTTTCTATGCGGGATTTTTCTTGGATTATCTCTATAAGTTCAGGCATTATGCCCAGGATATCTTTGCTGGATATGAGTCCCACGAGGTCGCCTTTGTAGATTACTCCGAGTCTTCGGATGTCTAATCGGCTCATTCTTCTTGCCGCGTCGCTTATGGTTGCCTCTGGCTCTATAGTGGCTAATGGAGAAGTCATGATTTCCTTGGCTTTTATGGCGTTGGGTTTCAGATTTTTGCCAAGCACCCGTATGACCAAGTCTCTTTCAGTTATGATGCCGAGGGGTTTTCCGTCTTTGTTGGTGACTATTACGCAGCCTAAATCGTTGTCTTCCATGAGTTTGGCTATCCTATTGGAGGGCACTTCCTCATTTGTGGTTACCACTGGGCTGCTCATGGCGTCTTTTACGAGCATTCTTGTTCTTAATCCGATTTCAGACATCTCTTAGCACACCCTCAACAGTTTAGCTAAACTTGCGCTACAAGTCAACAATAGAGGCGAGTGATTTAAGAGTTTTCCAACCAGTTACAGGACAATGCGTTAGTCCAAAAACTGGCAAACTGCATCAAAGTCAACGCGAACGAAAACGTGATTTTTCTACTTGACACAAGAGCAGATATATAAGGCAGTAAAGTGAGTATTTGATGTTAATAAATAGAGGTTCCTAAAGATTGCCGTCTAAAAGAAAAAGCAGAGGAAGATCAAAGGGAAACAAAGGAAGCAGCGGACTCGTTCAATGCGCCAACTGTGGACAACAAGTGCCAAGAGACAAAGCTAAGAGATCAACACGCAGAGTATCATTCGTTGAACCACAACTAGCCAAAGAACTGCGGCAAAAAGGCACATACATTGCGTCGTGGGTAGACACAAAGTGGTATTGCATATCCTGCGCGGTACACAGAGGCATCGTGAACGTCCGAGCTGAAAGCGAACGACACTCACGAGCAAAACGAAGATACTAATTTTCGGGTTTATGTTCCCTTTTTCAAAGACTTGTAAACGTGTAGCGCTCTTTGCAGAACTGTAAAGTTTGACAACACGGCGAGAACTATTATGCCGATGTTGAGGGCTGGAAGCCAGTAAATCGCAACCATTGTGGCTATGGCTAAAATTATGATGCGTTCAGGTCTTTCAGCTATGCCTATGGATTCCATTTTTATGCCTGCTGCTTCAGCTCGGGCTCTGCTGTAGCTTACCAGCAGGGAACCCGCGAGAGCGATTAATCCGATGATTGGGTTGCAGAGTCCACTGATTATTATGCCGGCAAATACTGCAGCGTCAGCGTATCTGTCAAGAAGAGAATCAAGAAACCCGCCGAACGCAGTTGCTTGCTGATAGTTACGCGCTAGAATTCCATCTAAGGTGTCGCAGAATCCCGAAGCCATAAGCAGAATCACCGCTAGCACTAAGAACCATGAAGACGGCAGCGGCAACCATTGAGTTGGAGAGGTGTAGGTAAATGCTGAAAGAAACGCAAACGCAAAACCTATCACGGTCACAATGTTTGGCGTTAAGCCTATCCTGTGGGCTGCTTTGGCTTCTGAAGAGAGGAGTTCTTGCACTTTCTTCTTGAGTTTGGTAAGCATAGGTGAATTCTCTGTTTTGTATGTTAATTCTTGTTATTAAAGTTGGATTGCAGAATCCATGGACTCGCAAGTCACAGGCAGCAGTCAGTAGGCTAACTTAGGTTGGTGCCCATTTTCAGCTAGAACTTATAAGGAAGAAGCAAAACTACTATGAAACAGTAACGTGATGTCGCGGATAAATACACATACGCACCCGGCAGCGTTACACAATAAAACATAAAGGAGTAAAGAAAATGACCGAAAATGCAGACGTTATCTTCGTCGGAAACAAACCCCCTATGAGCTATGTTCTGGCAATCATAACCAGTCTCTCTTCAGGAACCGTAAAGGAAATTACACTGAAAGCCCGAGGACAAGCAATTACCACAGCAGTTGATGTGGCTGAAATAACCCGAAACCGCTTCGTGAAAGAACTCAAAGTTGTCAAGATCGCGATCGGAACAGCTGAGATGCCACCACGAGAGGGAGAGACCAAGTCCAGAATGGTTTCCACGATGGAGATTACGCTGAACAAGTAAGCCGAACCAAAGCTGAAACCACAAACCACAACCAAACTTTCTTCTATTTTTTAACCCTGAATTAAGATTGCAACAATTAGGTTTCTGTTCTATCTCTAAAATTTCATCCGCCAAAGCCCCAGTCAACCCTTCATGGTTAAAAAGCTGCAGGCTGCTTTGGTGGGCGGGTTCCGCGGCAATCTCAACATGGGCAATGCTGACGGCGCGCCGTTCTTCACTGCCTAGATTTTCATTTTGTTTTTTCTTGCTCGTCTTCCGATACTTGCCACATTAGCTCAAAATAGTCTTGAAACACTTCAGCGATACTTGGGTTCTTTGCCCATAAGCAGGATGTTTCCAGCGGGTCAGGTGTTGGAGAGGTGGTAACCATTATTCTTTCTCCGTCAAATATCGTTAGTGTGGCTGGAGGGGGATGGGAAGTGTACCTGATGCTGAAGGCGCCTTTCTTCTTCAAGGTTTGGATAATTCTTGTCGCTGCTTTTTCTTCCTGAGGTTTGAATACTATAAATCGGACTTTCACGCCTTTCTCTAAGCTTTCTTTCCATCCT
>JBGOXQ010000100.1:0-7012 GCA_041479225.1 Bathyarchaeia archaeon | reverse complement strand
GTCGCAAAAGGCATGCTTTCTCACGGACAAAAACTTTCCCGTGGTCTCCTAGCAGGCACAATCATGAAATGCGCCGACAACACAGGTGCAAGAAAACTTCGCTTAGTTCAAGTTAACGGTTATAAAGGTCGGCTGAGACGATACCCGTCCGCCACCGTCGGTGACAAGATTACCGTATCTGTTAGGCAAGGTGCACCCGACATGCGGAAGAAAATTTTCCAAGCCGTCATCGTAAGGCAAAGAAAAACTTTCCGAAGAATTGACGGCGTCTGGGTACAGTTCGAAGATAACGCAGCAGTTATCATCACTCCAGATGGTGAAATGAAAGGTTCCGAAATCCGCGGTCCAGTCGCAAGAGAGGCAGCTGAAAGATGGCCACGAATTGCAAGTGCCTCCAGCATAATCGTATAGGTGAAATTCATGCAAGCAACAAAGCCGATAAGAAATCCGGGGAAACAGCGCAAGAGGTTATTCAATGCACCTGCTCACATACGCCACAAACTGATGGGCGCTCCCCTATCGCCTGAACTTCTCGCTCAGAGAGGCATCAAAACTCTACCTGTAAGGAAGGGCGACACGGTGCGCATCATGCGCGGAGACCATAAAGGCTTCGAGGGAAAAATTTCCCGCGTAGACCTGAAGCATTATCGCGTTTATCTTGAAGGGTTAACCCGTGAAAAAGTTGATGGCACAGCAGTTTTCGTAGCGGTGCATCCTTCAAAGGTCATGATAAAGACCCTTAATCTTGACGACAAAGTGCGCAAAGCAATCTTAGAACGAAAGAAACCGATAATTAAAAAGAAACCAGCGAAAGTCGTGAGGAAAGCTCCTGCATCGAAGAAGGTCGCTGAAGAGAAAGAAGAAGAAATTGTTGAAGAAGCACAGCCCGCTGTCTCAGTTCCAGAAGCTCCTGCAGAAGTCAAAGCCGCTCCAGCCAAAAAACCAGTAGCGAAAAAGAAGAAAGAGGAAGCGGAAGAAAAACCTGCCGAAGAGAAAGCTGAGGCACAAAAACCAGCCGCCAAGAAGCCAGCAGCAAAACGCAAGACCTCTTCTAAAGTTGAAGGAGGAACATAAAGTTGGGTAAAAAAGGAAAAACAGCACGATTGAAACGTAAGCCAGCACCAAGGTTCTGGCCCATTCACAGGAAAGAAGACCCGTGGGTAGTGAGACCTTCATCTGGCCCTCATAGCCTTGACAAATGTCTACCCTTAACCCTTGTCTTACGCGATATTCTGGGTGTAGCAGCAACAAGAAGAGAAGCTCAGACTATACTTAACCAAGGCAAACTATTGGTTGACGGAAAAATCCAGCATAAAGACGATTTCCCAGTTGGTTTAATGGACATCATCTCAATACCTGAAGCCGACCAATACTACCGAATTATGCCTTCTCAAAAGGGACTGTATCTCAGCCCAATCAGCAAAGAAGAGACAAGCTTCAAACTGTGCAGAATTGATGGCAAAAAGACCATTAAAGGCGGTGTACAAATCAGTCTGCACGACGGATCAAACATACTCGTGAAAGTTGCTGATCCAAAGAATCCGCAAGAAGATGTCTACGCTACTTTCGACGTTTTGAAGCTGGCTATTCCAAGCAAAGAAATAGCTGGATGCTTAGAACTAAAGGAAGGTAACCTCGCAGTAATTACCGGCGGAAAGAACATCGGCGTAAGAGGCAAGATAGTTGAAATTGAGAAAGCCGAAGCAAAGAAACGCAAAAGCGCACTCGTAGTCATTGAAGACGAGAAAGGCGGCAAATACCAAACCGTATTAGACTTTGTGTTTCCGTTAGGCGTTCCTCAACCCCCTATAACCGCACCGGAGGCAGAAGAAGTTGTCTGAGGAAGCCATGGTCAAGAAGTGGGAAGAGCAACCGATGCTTAAGCCCCAAATTGAGAAAGTTGTTGTTAACCTTAACGTGGGCAAGTCAGGCGAACCTTTAGAAAAAGCCTTCAAAGTGCTGAACGAAATAGCTGGTCAAACTCCTGTCAAAAAGAACGCTAAAATGTCCATAAGGGACTTCGGCATTCGAAAAGGCGAGCCCATTGCTTGCGTAGTCACGCTCAGAAGACAACCCGCGATTGATTTCCTCAAAAAGGTTCTGCCAGTCATAGACAACAAAATCTCCAAGTCATCGTTTGACACCCAAGGCAACTTCGCCTTCGGACTAAAAGAACACATCGAAATTCCTGGCGTGAAATACGACCCAGATGTCGGCATCTTCGGCATGGATATCTGTGTCACAATAAATCGCCCAGGCGACCGAGTGAGCGACCGAAGGAAACGGAAAGCGAAAGTTGGGCGCAAGCACAGATTGACGCCTGAAGAAGCAATCCTGTTCACTAAGCAGACTTTGGGAGTAGAAATCGTATAGAACTGAGGAAAAAAGTATGGGCAAACAACAGTTAAAGAAAGAAAGAAAATATGGCAAAGGCTCCAGGCCATGCCAGAGATGCGGAGCATACGGACCAGTTATACGAAGATATGGCTTAAACTTATGCAGACACTGTTTCAGAGAAGCCGCACCAAAACTAGGCTTCAAAAAATACGAGTAGTGAGGTAAAAACAAATGGATACATTGACAAATGGTTTAACCACAATCATAAACAACGAAATGCGCAACAAGCGCGAATGCATAATCAGCCCTGCCTCTAAACTCTTAGGCCGCGTCCTGCGCATTATGCAGTTGAACGGCTACATCGGAGAGTTCGAATTCATCGACGATGGACGCTCTGGAAAGTTCAAAGTCCAACTCATGGGCAGAATAAACAAATGCGGCGCAATCAAACCGCGCTTTTCCGTCAAAATCGGCAACTTTGAAGAATGGGAGAAAAAGTTCCTTCCATCCAGAAACGTCGGGCTAATGGTTGTTTCCACATCCAAAGGCGTAGTAGCCCACAAAGAAGCGCAAGATAAGAACATCGGAGGCAGACTTCTAGCCTTCGTTTACTAATAGGTGTCACTTATGCGATTGCCAGAAATCTCCCGAATAATTCAGATCCCCGATGGCGTAGTGATAAACATAGAGAACCGTAAAGTCACAGTTAAAGGCAACAAAGCCACTTTAACTCGGGATTTTGCTTACGCAGCGGCCATAATGCTGGAAACTGATGGAAAAACCGTCCGCGTTTCAACTCAGTGGCCCCGAAAGAAGGAATCTGCCTTGGTAGGCACGATTGAAAGCCACATCAAAAACATGATCACAGGCGTAACCAAAGGCTTCACCTACAAACTGAAAATCGTATTCTCTCACTTTCCAATCACAGTGAAGCTTCAAGGCAAGGCATTGATGGTTGAAAACTTCACTGGCGAAAGGCGAGCGAGGAAAGCAAACATTCTCGGAGACGTCAAAGTCAAAATTGACCCTGAAGACATAATTGTTCAAGGTTCAAAGCTGGAAGATGTAAGTCAGACAGCTGCAAACATCGAACAAATGACGAGAGTGACCAATAAGGATCCTCGTGTTTTCTTAGATGGCATTTACGTGTATGAACGAAACGAAGGTATGGACTAATGACCGAAAGAAAAGAGCCATCGACACAGAATGCTCTAAAGATTAGGGCACGCGCTAAGAAAAGTAAACCCGCCTTCGTTAGGGCAGAAAGCTGGCGGTTCGACAGGTTCAGCGAAAGCTGGCGTAGACCGCGCGGACTAGACAACAAGATAAGACGTAAAATCAAAGGTTGGCCACCTGGTCCCAGCGCAGGCTACATGGGTCCAAAAATTGCCCGTGGACTGCATCCATCTGGCTACGAAGAAGTCTTGGTTCACAACGTTAACGAAGTAACTAAGATAATCCCTGAAACTCAAGCCGTTCGAATTGCACACACCGTCGGCCAGAAAAAACGCATGCAAATCATAGCAGAAGCAAAGAAGCTCAACCTATTTATCTTAAACTTCAAGGAAGCCAAGCTGCCTGCCAAAGAAGAAGCTGAGACAGAAGAGAAAACGAAAGCCACCGAAACAAAACCAAAGGCGCCAGAAAAGAAGAAACCTAAGAAAAAAGAGACGCCAAAGAAAAAGGAACAGAAGAAACCCAAAAAGGAGCTGATTAGCATTGACTAATCTTACAAATCAGAGACGTTTAGCATCACGAATCATGAAAGTCGGGCAGAACCGCGTTTGGATAGACCCCGAACGTGTAAGTGACGTTGAGTCCGCTATCACGCGTGAAGAGGTCCGAAAGCTCGTTCATGAAAAAGTCATCGTTTCATCGCCCATAAAAGGTGTGAGTCGTGGTCGCGCCAAAGTGATTCAGGCGAAGAAACGCAAAGGAAGGAGGAAGGGTCCAGGCAGCAAGAGTGGAACTCCGCATGCGACTATATCTAAGAAAGAAGCTTGGATGAAGAAGATTCGTTCTTTGCGTAAGAAGCTTCGTGAGTATAAGGCGAATCGAGTTGTGACTGAGTCCAATTACCGAACGTTGTATATGATTGCGGGCAGCGGAAGATTCGCGTCAATTGCAGACATGGAACGTTACGTGAAGGCTCATGACATGTGGAGGAAGCGTTAATGGCAAAGGGTTCGCGTTACCGCGTTCCCCTGCGACGCAGAAGAGAACAGAAGACTGATTATCAAGCGCGGAAGGCTATGATTGTCTCGGGGAAGCCGCGGCTTGTCGCTCGCAGCAGTTTGAAGAACACTGTTGTGCAGATTATTGTGGCTAAGCCGCATGGCGACGAAGTGCTTGCTTCTGCCCACAGCCGAGAGTTGATTAAGAAGTATGGTTGGAAAGCTGCCACAGGCAACATACCGGCTGCTTACTTGACTGGTTTGCTTTGCGGTTTAAAGGCGAAGGCGAAAAGTGTGCCTGAGGCGATTTTGGATATTGGTTTGGTTCGGCCGACGAAGGGTTCTAAGGTTTTCTCTGCGATGAGCGGTGTGGTTGATGCTGGCGTTGCGGTTCCGCATTCGGAAGAGAAAATCGTTAAGGAACGTACCCGAGGCTTCCACATTCAGGATTTTGCTGAGGGTTTGGGTGCTCCGGATGAGTATGCGCCCCAGTTTTCAACTTACGTGGCTAATGGGGTGTCTCCTGCGAAGTTTGGGGATCACTTTTTTGAGGTTCGCGCGGCGGTTTTGACTGCTTACGGTGTGCCTGTTCCGAAGCCTGAGGTGAAGCCTGTTAAGGTGAAGAAGCCTGAGCCGAAGAAAGCGGAGGTGCCGAAGAAGGGTGAGGTGAAGCCAGCTAAGGCAGAAGTTAAGCCTGCTGTTGCTGCTGTGAAGGCGGTTGAAGCGAAGAAGTCTGAGGTTGCTCCAGCCAAGCCAGCTGAGAAAGTTGAGAAGGCTGCGGTTGTGAAGCCTGAGGAAGTAGTTGAGGTTAAGGCGAAAGCCGAGCCCGAAGCAAAGGCGGAGGCGGAGGTTAAAGCGAAAGCGAAGCCGAAAGCTAAGCCCGTAGCCAAGAAAGTTGCGCCTGCTAAACCTGCAAAAGCTGCAAAAGCCAAGGCGGTGGAAGCTGAGGCTGAGGTGGTGGCTCCTGAAGCGGAGGCTGTTGCTGAAGTGAAGCCTGCGGCTAAGAAGGCGGCGGCTAAACCTAAGAAACCTGCGGCTAAAGCTAAACCTGCTAAAAAAACTGGTGATAAGAAAGCATGAGTAGAAAAAGAGAGCAAAGAGAACGTCCGAAAGTGAATTTGGAAGAGTGGGTTCCTAAGACTCGCTTGGGCAAGATGATTCAGGAAGGCAAGATAACCTCCATTGACGATGTGTTCTTGAGTGGCTACAAAATCTCGGAGCACCAGATAGTTGATGCGTTGCTGCCTGATATTCAAGAAGAAGTCATAAACATTAACCTCGTGCAGAAGCAGTCTGACGCCGGCGAGAAGAGCCGTTTCAAAGCTATAGTTTGCGTGGGTAACCGTGATGGCTATTTGGGTTTGGGTCAGGGCAAAGCCACCCAAGTCCGAAACGCCATAGAAAAAGCTGCCGCTGACGCGCGGTTGAATATTGTGCCGATTAAGCGTGGGTGCGGTAGTTGGGAGTGCGGTTGCGGGCGTGGTCACAGTGTGCCGTTTGAGGTTGAAGGCAAATGCGGCAGCGTGCGCGTGGTTATGGTTCCTGGTCCCAGAGGCTTAGGTTTAGTTGCCAGTGAAGTTGCTAAGACGATTTTGGGTTTGGCTGGCGTGAAGGATCTCTGGAGCAGAACATATGGCTCTACCAGAACGGTGCCTTCGTTTGCTTGTGCCACGTTTGATGCGTTGCGTAAGACGTATAATTTGATTACTCCGACTGATTGGGTGAAGTAAAATGGCAGAACAAAAAACTGAACCGCTCAAGTGCATTGTTGCCGTGAAGGTGCGCGGTGAAATTAGTGCTCAGCGTGAAGCTAAAGAAACTAATGCTATGTTGCATTTGACGCATAGTAACCACGGAATCATAATTGACAGTCGTCCAGCGTTTTTGGGTATGCTTTTGCGTGCGCAGAGTTATGTGACTTGGGGTGAAGCCTCAAAGGAAACCGTGGCTATGATGTTGAAGCAGCGGGGCAAATTAGCGGGTAATAAGCCGCTTACGGATGAGGCTGCTGTGAAGTTGGGTTATAAGTCGCTTGATGACCTTGCAGACGCCATTGCTACGTGCAAAGTTTTCCACTGGGACCTTGAGGGCGTGCAGAAAACGTTCCGTCTGCATCCGCCAAAGAAGGGCTATAAGGGCAAGACGAAGAAGAGTTTCCGTGCGGGCGGCGAAGCAGGCTACCGCGGCGAAGAAATAAACAAACTCGTCCAACGCATGGTCTAAACAACCAGCGCCAACTTTTTGTTTTTTTATTTTCTTTTGTTGTTTTTCAAAAACTTTTAAGTGAGCAGAACCTCAATTGAATATGTCGCGTAAGCGATAAATTAAGTGTCGTTGAGAGGTTTGCTATGACTAAAGAAAAGTGCAGTCCGATTTCTGAAGAACTCAAGAAGATGAATGCAACTCTTGAGAAACTCGTAAACGAATACATCAAACGACATGCATAACGCGGTGAAGCCTTCTACTCTACTTCGAAGTGGTTTCCGCAGTTTGTGCACCTG
>JBGOXQ010000099.1:0-7018 GCA_041479225.1 Bathyarchaeia archaeon | reverse complement strand
GAGATTGGAAGCAAGGTGATCTTAAAGAAAGCATCTATATACTGATACCCGATAAGACGGCAATTTTGGCTAAGGCTTCAGTATTGATTAAAGATTCGAGAAAAGAAGTCTTGCTAGTTGGAGACAAGGGCAGAATCATGCAGATTTTGTCTAATTTTTCAAATGAATTGAAACTGGCGAAAAAGAAAGGTGCTCAGATTCGACTGATTTTTGAAAGAAAAAGTTCTGATGGTTTGCTTAAAGAGAATGTGAAAAAACTCATCGGCGACGCTTCGGTTCATGTAAAGTTTAACAATGAACCCTTAAATCACTTCATTATGTCTGACGACAGCGAAGCATTGATCACTACCTCCAAAGAAAGCGGATTCGGCGAATGCCCGTCTCTTTGGACAAACAACAGCAACCTTATAGGAGTCCTGCGAACAAGTTTTGAATCCGACTGGAATAAAGCTGAAAACTAATTTGAGATACCGCTAAACCTAATGAATATCGGTTCATTTGATCTTGTGGAAATTGTTGAAAGACTCGTTTCGATAAGCAAGGTGTATCCCTATCGGAATAAACTGTAGGTGTGTCCATACAGTCACAATCGTTTATACCCTTGCACCATATAGCATATAGTAATATACAATATTGAAGGCTTAAGATGTTGCCAAAGATGCTCAGGAAAACACCAGACCAAACCCCTGAAGGAAAAACAAAATCAAGAATGCCGTTCGCCACCACCATTGGTCATCATCACAGAAAAGCAATATTCGCCATCATTTGCATCTTAACTATAGTCGTTTTTGGCATGATCATAGAAGGCTTTGGTTCGAACCAAACCGTTGTTTACGCAAGTTCAGTCAAAGGCATTGGAACTGGGATTTACTGGGATCAGAACTGCACAAACAGCACTCTTTCGCTCGATTGGGGGCTCATAACATCGGGTTCAAACAATACCTTAACAGTTTATGTTAAGAATGAAGGCAATTCGGAGATTACGCTATTGTTGAGAACGTCAAACTGGAATCCATCCTCCTCTTCGGACTATATGTCTCTGAACTGGAACTACTCGGGCCAAATCCTCAGCACAAACCAAGTGATTCCGCTTGAACTAACCCTTACTGTGAACTCTTACATAAGTGGGGTAACGAGTTTCAGCTTCGACACAACCTTTACTGCAATAGGGGAACTCTAGCAAAGGTAGAAAACAAGAGATTCATTGTCGGTGTGGGCGCACAGTCACACACGTTTAACTCTGCCAATTACTCTTTATATGGTATCCCAAATCTTAAGCAGAAAGGAGGATAGATAATTATGAAAAGTAAAGATTTTATTGATAAAGATGTGTTTTCGTTAGACGAGAAAATTGGCAAAGTCAAAGAATTAGGAATAGATCCAGAAGAGTGGAAAATAACTCACCTTGAAATCGAATTGGAAAAGCATATAGCTGAATCGGTGCTTGGTGCAAAGAAAAGCGGAGTGCGAAACATGCTGGCCACTTCAGCCCTAGAGAAAGGCATTGCGCGCTGGACAGAAAATGGATTACACCTAAAAGTATCAAAGGATCAGCTTCACATGTATCTGAGGCCAGTAGTTGAGCCTTAGTTGGAGAGTTTGCTATGAATACGAATACGTTGTTGGCGATTGCTGTTATTATCGTGATACTTTGGGCGGTTGGGTTCTTTGCTTTACCAGGCGTAGGCGCATTAATCCACATACTACTCGTGATTGCCATAATCTTAGTAATCGTTTGGCTTTTAACCGGCAAAAAACTATGGAAATAAACTACAACTATCTTTTTTTGTTAAGTTTAGTCCAAATTAGAGAAAAACAGATTGGCTCACTATTATGTTCTAACTGTCATAAAGAGAAGCACTGACTTGCTACTTTTTTTGGCTCAGCATCTAAACTGGTTTGCTGTCAATTTACAGAGAACTTTCGAAAAACGGCAATCTTGTTATTGTAGACCTCCAGTCACAAAGCTATTTATCGCCAAAGAGAGGTAGCGAGGGGTAAGAATGTTCCCAAGCTTTGGCGGAATCAGCGTTAAACAAGACGCGAATAATTGGTCCCCAATTTCCTTCTCGAATGTTCGCGTCCTGACAGCGTGTGTAGGTCCGCCAAAGCATACTCTTGAATTTAGGCCTTCACAGAACAAATCATTCCCCACAGAAATGTTTTGTAAAATTACCCGATACTATTTTTGAATGGTATGCTGTAATTATTTTTGCGAATTATGGAATGGACTATTTGGGAGCATCAGGAGCATTAGGACCGTTTGTGGCGGTATTGTACCCAAGGGAAGATGTTACTTGGAATCTGCTTATGCTCTGTCTGATGATGCCGTAGGCTTTTTCTGCTTCAGCGTTAGGCAAGTCGCCCAAGGCTAGCGGCTCTCCACCGAACCTAAGGGTACATTTGATAGTTGACCTCAATATTCCTTTTTCCAACACGACGTTTGCTATGTCCCGGTAGTTGTAATCGGTGTAATCCTTCTTCAAACCAAGCGCATGAGGATGACGCAGAATCATACGTTCGTTCGTAAAAACCACCGAGTCAATGTTAATCTGTGGATGGTAGATTTTCTGCTTAATATATAACTCAACCTTTTCGTTTGGACCAAGAATTTTTGCTATGTCATCAGGAGCATCCATAATTGTCAACCCACTTATGAGAATTCTTAACTGAGCAAACTGTGTCTGCCTAAAGATAAATAACTATGTGACTGTGGTGTTGCAGTGACAAATGCAGCAGAGCAGTGGCTAAAGAAGTTTTCTAATGGTTTATATTTCGCATTCAACACATTTCCTTAGAGAGCGTTTTATGCCGACTTTTCTGATAGCTATGAGGCATTTACGCGAGAATCTGCAAAAGGCGGTGAGAAAAAATGAGCAAGTCAACGATATCTATTCCTGCAAAATGGGAGAAGCTTCTGAAACAGTTAGCGGATGATCACCAAGTTGATCTGAATCGCGTCATTAGCGAATTGTGCGCATGGGCTTTTTCCAATTCTGAAAGCAAGAAACAGTTTGAAGCTTGGCTAGATGATGCTTTTCCCGCAAAAGGGGAAGCTGAAGACAAAGAGATGAATGCAGATGAAGAACTCTCCGAGAACGAAGAAGAGGCTGAAGAAGAATCGGAAGAAGAAGTCCACGAGGACAGAGATTACAGCGAGGATAGAGAACCAAAGCCCTAATGGCACAGAGTTTAAAAAACTCCGTCAATAACCCATTTTGTTTTGGAATAAGAATTGCGAAAACTGCAGAGTGAGGTGAAAAGACATGAATGAAAAAGAAAATGCCAGCATTAACAAGGAGGAAACAAAGTCACAAAAAAACAAAGCCCACGATACACGGGTGAGAACAAAAAAGTAACCGCGAAACTCAATGAACAACAAACAGGACCACGAAAGTCTCGCGGAAAAAAACAAAGGCGACAATTCAAACTTGCCCCTAACAGGGGATAAGACTGATTTTGAAAAACACGAGATTAATGCAAAACTAAGCTGATTTTCGTAAAGACTTTGAGGGAACAAATCGAAAAGTCAGGGTAACACACGGTATTATCTTCCGCAGAGGGCTCCGACTACTAATCTTTTGCACTTTGCAGAGACAGATTTGAATTCTTAAACGTAAGACTTAAGCTCTAAGAAGTATTAGTATAGGGATTGTAAACATGGAAAGAGATGTCTGATGAGTCCCAAAAAGAGAAGCCCAAGAAACGCCAAGAGCAAACGGGGAAAAGGCATAGAGAACCTCCCAGTTGAGCTTGGAAAAGAATACGACGTAGATATAGTCGAGACAAGTCCCAATGGCGAAGGCATCGCCAGAATCAGGGGATACTTACTTTTCATCGGCAACGCGAAGCCTGGCGACCACGTAAAAGTGAGAATCAAGAGATTAGATTCCGTGTGCGCCGACGCGGAAATAGTCCCAAACACCTAACTTTTCCCTTTAGTGAATTGCCCAGCTAAATCAATTAGTGAAATGCCGCAGAAGGCGTCTCTGCAAAATCTTCTGGTTACCGATTAATTATGGCGGTTCGGCTTTGCAGCACGCTAACGGTTACAGTTCTGCCAAGTCGCAGTTGCCTTTCGCCTTTGTAGGTAGCTACGGAAGCATTCTTGATTTGTATGGTGTCGCCTACGTTTACGAAGTTTGCTTGCTCGTTCCAAAGGCATAGTTTAACTTTTCCTGTTTCGTCAGCTATCCAGGCGTTAGTCACTGTTGCGCTGTTTCCGTATTGTGTATGAACAAGTTGAGGTTTTAGTGTTTCTAGCACTTCAGCTTCCATGTTGATTTTTTTCATGCCATGCCGCAGGTTTTGAACAAGGGTTGAATTTGATGTAGGGCTTTGCTTGGCCATTTGTCGGCGAATCTTATCGGTATCCATCCAGTTTTCGAAGCAGATCCCTTTTCTGAGGAGGAATTCTTCAGCTACGCGGAACTGAGCTATCACGCTGGTGTCTCGGGTAATGAGGAATATGGCTTCGTCTTTTACGCTGCCTCGGTATTCAATTGCTAGGCTCTGGCAGATAATTTTTCCTTGCGCCTCCCTCGCTGAAACCATGGCTTGGAAGAGCTCTGCAAGGTATATACTGTGTTTTACTGAAAGAAAAGCTAGATATTCAATTACTGTTTGCTTTTTTTGGTTCAAACTTCTTCATTCCTCTTGTTTGCCAGAACTGTCGCGAAAAAGCGATTTGCTCTTTACTCTTTCTTGAAGAATCCCGACAACTAATACAATGGTGTGGAGACTTATAGGGTTAGTTGTTGAAGGAAAAAGTGTTTCGTCACATGGATGCCAAAGGGCGACATGGCTGTTTTATAGTTCGCCAAGGTCCTCTTTTTCGTAGATAAATTGTTCCAGCTTGACTTTTCCGTCTTTGATTTGGACCCTGTATTCTGCTTCGCAGACGGGGCAGGTGACTATGTCTTCGTTTTTGATGTTGTCTTTTTTGAATGTATTTCCGCATTCCGTGCATTTTAGTATATACATGTTATGAGGCTCCTTCAGCTCTTAGACGGTGAGGTAGTTGTGTTCCCGCAGCCAGTTAGCTTGGTTTGCTCGGTAGCGGAAGAAGATGTCGCCTCGTGATTCTGCCTGAAAATCCCATGGAGAAACCAGAACGATGTCTCCATCTCTTATCCATACGCGTCGCTTGAGTTTTCCTCGAATTCGGCAGAGTCTTTCTTTGCCGTCTTGGCATTTCACCATGATTCTGTCTGCGCCGAGCATCTTCACGGCTACGCCCAGCACATCAGTCTTTGATGGCAAAACCATCGCTTCAAATTTTCCTTCATTCGTGATTTTTCTTTTTCCCATTTTTACACACCTAAATGAACGCGTTTATGCGCGACATTTTTCAATCAGAATAGTCTGGAGAAAAAGATATTACGCACATTCGGCGGATTTGACTCTTCCTCTAAAGAATTCTAACCGATGTAATTATGAGCATATGGGGCTATATTAGGGTAGCACCGTGAAAAGGGCTGTTTATCATGCTTATTTTGAAGTTTTGTGTTGTTTATGGTTTTTTATATGATTCCGCCGTTTTTGGGCAAATGTGTTTATAAGCGTGGTGGTTGACTTCTGAGTGAAGAGTTTCTCTTATTGTCGGGGCTTAGGGGCTTTGGAGTAACTGATTCTTTTCGATTTCGTCTAATGTGAGGTCATGTAAAATGTGTATGTTAAGAGCGGGTTTAGTCAAAAACTGCAGAAGATGCAAGTCTTCTGTTCGAACTACTTGTACTTTAAGAAAGAAGACTTCCAAGAAGGTTTTTGCGACTAATAAGAAGAAAGGCGAAGCCGCAAAGTAATAGCGTAACTGCAAACGCTGCACAGGAGTTTATGTGCCTATTGTTTGACTACCGAGGGTCGTACAAATGCAGATTATGCGCCGCTCACTTCAATACTCCAGACGAGCTACGAGTACATCGAATGGTCCACCACAAAGGACACATGCTCGTCATCAAACGCTGATTAAGGCTTGTTTGGAAAGCCAAAGTAAACCCATCCGCCTGTCCAACATATTCAGCCGAGACTTCAGCCTTAAATATTAATTCTCAGTTCACTCAGATTACTTGCTTTTCAGCAATTCGCCAAGACACAGTTTTCCAAAAACCCACATACACATGAGACTCTGCAGAGGAGAAACACTGCTTCACTCTATATTTGAGGGGGAGGTAGCAGAGAGCAGACAGGCGAAAACCAAGCCTTCAGCTTCCATGCAGATTCTATAAATAAGGGGGGTATAGAGAAAAATCACACGTCAGCACTCGACTTTTCCAATAAAAGCAGCCTGAATTGTTCAACACATAAAACGCCAAAACAGCTACCGTTTGCGCGCATCACACTGCAGCACTTTCGGACACACAAGACAGTCATCCGACAAACCAGAGTTTCCACCTAAAACTCCGCTGAAATGCGCACACTTCGCAGGCGAATCAAAAACCGTCGGCGGATAATCAACCGCCTTCACACCCACAACCCGCATCTTCTCCGTAACAATATCAATCTTCGACATACAAAACGGACAAGCATAATAACTCTCCCGAGGCACAGCAGAAGCATCAGTCAAAACCGTAGGCTTATCAAACACCTTCCCACAACCATTATACGGACACTGAAGCTTACCCCCACCCCCATGCCCATGACCAAACAACTGCAAACTACCTACCTCCACACAAACCCACTAAACATCTGCAATCGCAACACTTAATAAACCTATCCGTCCACGCGCACAACACAACAACACACAAAAACGCGCCAAAAAGAGCCTCGAGCGGGCTTCGCTCCCGCGGCCTGCTGCTTACGAGGCAGCCGCTCTGCTGGGCTGAGCTATCGAGGCGCAGCGCCGTTATTTTTGATGTGTTGGGTGTTTTTAAATGTTGGGCGTGGGGCGTCAGTTTTAAAAGGCGTGGGAGGGTATTTTGTGTGTAGTGGTGTTGTTTTTGTGTGGGGGTTGTTTGGTTGAGTAAGCGGGTTAAGCGGCGGTTAGCGGAGGATGCTGCGGGTTTGGGTGAGCGTGGGG
>JBGOXQ010000098.1:0-7092 GCA_041479225.1 Bathyarchaeia archaeon | reverse complement strand
GTGCAACCGCGCTAATAATTGTCAACATTTCGTTTGTGAAAGCAGACGAAAACGCTTGGACAACAGCCGCATCTTTGGCTACGCCGAGAGCAGGCTTAGGCATCGCAACGGTGAATGGAAAAATCTATGCCATCGGTGGCTGGAATCCTTGCCCTGTCAACACCACAGAAGAGTATGATCCCGCCACTAACACATGGACCACGAAGGCAGCTATGCCCACTGCAAGGATGTTTTTCGGCACCGCTACCTATCAAGGCAAAATTTATGTTATGGGTGGAAAAATCGGGGCAAGCGCTGCTACAAACAAGACCCAAGTTTACGACCCTGCAACTGACACCTGGGCAACGAAGTCCCCGATACCTATTGCATGTTACGATTTAGCCGCCAACGTTGTTAATGGCAAATTTTACCTTATTGGCGGGGCTAAACAGCTAAACAGTTCCACCATAGAATCTATTAACGCTACGCAAATTTATGACCCTGCAACTGACTCATGGACCAGAGGCACGCCAATTCCGAACCCCGTTTACGGCTACGCCTCAGCGGTTGTAGGCAACATGATATACATAATTTCAGGCAACATGAATCCGCCCAACACCACAATCACAAACCTCACCCAAATCTACGATACCGAAACGCAGACATGGAGCACAGGCGCCGCCATCCCAACTGCGGTGAATGCCGCCGCAGGAATCACCACGGATGAGGCTTCGCCGAAAATCTACGTCATAGGCGGTTGCGGCACTGAACTGCGTGCCCCCTACAACTTGACACAAATTTATGACCCGCAAAACAACTCTTGGAGCCTCGGTGCATCATTGCCGACCTCCAGTTTCGCTCTGGGATTATGCACGTCGAATGCAACCTTGTACGCGCTCGGAGGGGCCAACAATCTCACTGCAAGAAACGAGTTATACAAACTTCCGTTGTCTGGCGTGGTACCCGAATTCCCGAACGTGACATACATAGCAGCCTCCTTAGTAATTGTGGCAACTGCAGTATTTCTCATAAAACACGGCACTAACAAGAAACACAAAATCTCTTAAGAAGAAAATTGACTTAGCTTAAAGTTGAAGCGGACAAACATGCAGGTCGGCGCTTGTGACTGAGGATGTTTAGTCTGAAAGGTTTATCTTTTCGATGTTACAAGTTTGTAATATCGGTGCTGCCATGAAAATAGAAACCGTTTCTCTACGGGGAGGCGTCGGGAGAAAAGCAACCGTAGATTTAGTCATTATGGCGCTTTTCGCAAGTTTGGGCTTAGCTACCAAAAACATTATTCATCCGCTTGTTGCCACTTTGGCTGGACCCTTGTACATTCCTACGGGGGCTTTGGCAGGCGGCATTTACATGATGTGGCCCGTCATGGCCTACGGCTTTGTACGCAAAATCGGTGCCGCCACGATGGTTTCGCTAACGCAAGCGTTCATCAGCCTGCTCTTGCCCTTCGGAAACTTCGGGCTCCTATCCTTTGTCATTTACCTCGCCCCTGGGCTTGCAATCGACGGCTTCTTTCTGCTGTCAAGACACAAAGCATGTTGTGCAGGATGCTGCATTGGAGCGGCTGCCATCGCAAACGCTGTAGGGACGGTTTTGGTGGGTGCGTTGGTTTTGGTTTTGCCCGAGTTTACGCTGATTTTCTTGGCGTTGGTTGCTGCTGTAAGCGGGTGTGTAGGCGGGTTAATCGCGAATTTGCTTTTGGTTAGAATTGGAAAACTTGGTTTAGGAGGAAAAAGAACTTGAACAAAAATAAAAAAATCACGCTTGCCGTTGCAACCATAGTCATAGTAGTTGTGGCAATTGCGGCATCTTATTACCTTATGATTCCAACACAGACAACGCAAAATAGTCTTCTGCCCGCGGGGGAACCCCCACAATGGCAAATCAGTGTCACAGGCGAAATTTCAGCACAGAAAACTTTAACGGTAAAGGACTTATCCCAGATGCCGCTGACAAACGTCACGCACACGATAAAGGGAGAAACCGCCAACTACATCGGCGTAACCCTGCTGGAATTCCTCAACCGAACAGATGCACCGTGGGATGCTGGACTCATCAAAGTCAAGGCGTCAGACAACTACACAAAAACCCTAAACATTTACCAAGCTTGGAACAGCACCCAATACTTAGGCAGCGAAATTATCTTGGCTTTCGTGAAAAACAATCAGTGGATGACTAACAACACAGGCGGACCCGTCGAGCTAATCACGCCTGGACTCGCCTCAGCCTACAACGTCAAAAGCGTAATGGAACTCCAGTTGGAGTCTTGGACTATAACCGTCACAGGCACAATATCTAATCCGATGGTTTTGACTGGCGAAAACATCACGAACTTCGAAACTAAAACTGTACAGGCAGCCTTCGCGCCAGGTGGAGAACCCCAAAGAACAAGCAGTTGGACAGGCACCAGCTTATGGGCGATTCTTCAAGCCGCGGGCTTATCGGATAACTCCAGCAAAATAATGGTCACAGCGATTGACGGCTACACCCGAGACTTCACCATTACTCAGGTTAAGGACCTCAATATTCTCATCGGTTTCAAGGAAAACGGCGCGTACTTTCGTCCTGTCATGGGGCAGCCGTTCAGGCTTGTTGTGCCTGTGGAAGATTTCAAGTGGGGGCAGTACTGGGTCAGATGGGTTTCACAGATAACAGTTTCTTAGAAGGGGCTTGAAATGAATAAAGCTACCAAAGTAGCCCTAATCGCGTTTGCCTTGATGATAATCGCAGTGGTGCCAGTCTACTTCTACATGCGCCAGAACGCGGGAATCGAAGGAAGCATCCAAATCAAAGGCGCGGTTGGCAATCCGGGAAACTTCACGCACAGTCAACTGGAAGCGTTTGCGCCAACTGCTGTGCAGGTCACTTTGAGTTCCAGTTCTCATGCGGCTGACAACGGCAACTTCACATACACAGGCGTAACCCTAAACACCCTGCTGGAACAGGCGCACGTCTCCGCGAACGCCACATCAGTCTACATTCAAGCCTCAGACGGCTACGGCACAACCATCCCAATCCAAGACGCACAAAACCAAAACACAATCTTAGCTTACCAAAAAGACAGCACAGCGTTAACAGCGCTTTCGGCGGGAGGCGAAGGACCCATACGACTAATCATAGGCAACGACCAATTTGCGCAAAGGTGGATTAGGGGCGTGTCGGTGATTGAGGTCCGCTGAAAAAGTGGCTCACTGCTCGATTTGTAAAGCTTTCTGCTCAACCAAATCGGCGAGTTTTTCTGCCTGACTCACACTGCTCAACAACGGAATCTGCAGTTCAGCCGCTTTCGCTGTCTCCGCTTTCGACTCCGTGATGAGACCTGAGATGGCTATGGCTGAGCCGTCGGAGAAACTGGCGGCTTCCTCAGCAGTTTTGGCAGCGATTATTTTTGGAAGGGTTTTTTCTGATTCGAAGCCTTCCAACAGAACGTAATCTAAACCGCGAAGATGAGGCAAAATTTCTTTTAGGCTGAGGCGTTTTTTGAGGAAAATCACGGTTTCGTCGCGTGGAACAGCTACAACCATTTCGGCACCTGCGTTGGTATATCGGTCTGTTTCGGTGGCAGGGGTATCTAAAGTTGGAATTCGAACCATTTCTTTTACAGTTCCTACGCGGTATCCTCGGCTTTTGAGTTGCCGAATCAAACCTTCGATTACGGTGGTTTTTCCCGAGTGTTTTCCGCCAACGACCGCGACCAGCTTTGGCATTTGCTTGCACCTGCCTCTAAATCTAGCGAACGCTGTAATATGCCGTTGGGTACAAGGCAAGCGCGTTATTTATTAGAGCCAACTCAACAAACTTCCAACAGGAGCGGCACGTGCATGGTTTTAGTTATCGCTGCGGTTGGAACAAGCGGCTCAGGCAAAACAACCACCCTGGAATATTTGATTGCGCATCTTTCTGCAGAAGGCTACAAAATCGGGTCCATAAAGCATGTCCACCACGAAGGTTTCACCATGGATAAAGAAGGCACCAACACATGGAGGTACGCCAAAGCAGGAGCCAAAGTGATAGTCGCCATCTCACCTGAAGAAATTGCAATATTAAAGAAAACCGATGCAGCGTTGAATGATTTGGATCAAGTGATTGAGCTGCTGGAGCAGGAACAGTTGGATATTATTTTCATTGAAGGGTTCCATAAGCTCATTGCGAAAAGGACAGATGTCCCAAAAATAATTACCGCTGATGATGAAGATAACCTTAAGAGAACATTAGAGGGAACGGCTGAACCGATTATAGCAGTCACAGGCGTCATCTCTGAGAACAAGCCCACAATAAGCGGATTGAAAATTCCCATACTCAATTTGGAGACAGAAGGCGAACAGCTTCTGCAGCTCGTAAAGAAATATGTGAAAGATAAACCGAATCAACCTAAAGATAGCGCAAGAAAGAAAACTGCCAATTAAGGGGAAAACTATGACAAAGCGAGCGGCACTTATCCTTGCAGGTGGAAAAGCTCGCCGATTTCAAATCAAACAAGAAGAGTGGCAGGACAAGGCGCTCGCTGAGCTTTTCGGGAAACCCCTTTTGATTCATACTGTCGAGAATGCCCGCGGGGTTGTGGATGAGGTTGTAGTCTGCGTAAATGATGAAACGCGCAAAACAAAATACGCCGAAACCCTGAAGAAACACAAGCTGGGCAATGTGCGGTTGGTTGTTGACGAAAAAATCAGCCACGTAAGCGGCCCCAACGTGGCGATTCTAACGGGACTAAAAGCAACCATAGCAGACTTGTGCGTTACCCTTCCCTGCGACATGCCCCTGATGAAGCCGAAAATAATCAAGTACCTGTTTGACGCCGCGGGGGACGCCCAGGTGGTTGTTCCGATGTGGCCCAACGGCAGACTCGTAACTCTCGTCATGGCTCTTGAAAGAGGCAACGCCGTAGAAATCACACAGACCCTTTGCCAGTTGAGACGACCCCGTTCCGACGACATCATAAGAGGCGCCTCAAAAGTACTTTTCATCTCGCCAGTAGGGGAAATGAGGGCTCTTGACCCTGAACTGAAAAGCTTCGTAAACATCAACCGCCACGAAGACCTATCTAAGCTGCAGACTCGTCCAGCTCACGGCAGCATCACTGAAAACTTTAAAGCAACTTTGGGTGCCCTGCTATTGCCAGAACTGCAACGCCTCAGAGAAGGCTCAGCACTATGCCACGACCGCAAATTCGCAGAAGCCACAGCGGTTTTTTCGTCTTGCGCAGCAAACTTAGAAAAGAAAAAGTCGTTTTTTTGGGCGGGAATCGCCAGAGAAAACGAAGGCGAAACCCTGCTGGCATCGTCTCAGCTTAAGCACGAACCTGAAACCGAGGCGGAACTGGATTTTCAGGGAAAGGACGCTTTTTTGGCAGCCGCCAGCAACTACAGGTCAGAAGCAGAAATGCATTTGGAGGGTCGTTGCAGGTTTCTTGCGGAGCGAGCTTGGGCAGACAAAGCATGGTGCGAATCGTGGGGTATGGGGAAAACTGGTCACAGCGACCGATACCCTCCAAAATTCTAGTTCACTGGAAAATCTGAACAATCTCCAATTTGTTGAAAAGGTTCACGGTGACTTCTTTTCCCTTTTCCAGCTTCGTATGGGGAGGAATTATTGTGTACCCGTTGGATTTTACGATGGTAGTTAAAGCACTTGAACCGCCCTCGACTGGTTCCGCCACGAATCTTCCCTCAGCACGCTTCAAGTGAACGAGCAGGAACCTGAACTGTGGACCTGTGTCAACTGCCTCACCAAGCACGGCATCTACTCGCGGAAGCATACCCTCTCCAGCTAACCCGCAGTAAACGCTAATCAGTGGCGCAACAAAAAGGTAGAATCCTGCGATGCAGCTTCCAATGTGCCCGGGCAACATGACTATGAGTTTGCTGTTTACCAAGCCGAATCCTGAAATTGCGCCTGGACGCAGCAAAACCCCCTGCACAACTACACCTGGCTTTCCAAGGGCGTCTACGGCGTCGGGAACGAAGTCTTTCACGCCAACGGAGGAGCCGCCAATGGTGACCACTATATCCGAGGTTTCTAGGGCTTCGCTGATTTTCTCCGTAACTTTATCCAAAGCATCAGGCATTATGCCCTCCATCTTCGGAGCGGCACCCAGCTCTGAAGCTAAACCCGCGACTACGAGCGCGTAGTTGTTTGCGATGGTTGCAGGGTCTTTTCGGCACTGCTTGAGGAGTTCGTCTCCACCTGAAATTATAGAGATTCGGGGTTTCTTGAAGACTTCTGCGCGGGACAATTTTACAGAAGCCAGCAGTCCAATGTCTTGCGGTCGAAGCAGTTGACCTTTCCTGAGAATTAAAGCGCCCTTCTTCACGTCGTCGCCCAGCGGAATTATGCCTTCGCCCACCTCGATTTTCCTAACTACCTCGATGGTGTTTTCGCGTAGTCTGGTTTCTTCAACTTTCACTGTGGCTGCTGCGCCTTTCGGGATGGGAGCGCCGCAAGCCACGTAAATCGCTTCGCTACGCTTAACTTGCACTGTGGTTGGGTAGTCGATAGGAAACAACTTCCCCACAATCTTGAACGTTGCTGGTTTAGTTGTTGACGCAGCCTTGGTATCTTCTGGGTTAACGGCGTATCCGTCTATGAAGGTTTTATCGTAATCGGGAATGTTTCTGTCTGAAAATACATCTTTAGCTAAAACGCGCCCAAGGCAGTCCTCTAAAGGAATGTTTTCGCTACCCATCACATTCTCGTGTACACTGGCAAGCAGCAGGTCTACTGCTTCCTGCGGGTTAGCCCGTTTAGGCAGCCTTCGGATGTCGGGTCTATTCATGCAGAACCACCGTTAAGCCTCTATTCATTTTACGTTATGGGATTATTTAGAAGATTATTCTTTCTGCTCCCGTGTAGATGTTCATGCGTTTTCCCCGCACAAACCCCACCAACGCGATGTTGGCTTTTTCCGCCGAAGCAACACCTGAATTAAGAACCGCTGCCACGGAAGCAACGATAGGCAAGCCGACCTTTGCTGCCTTGTAAATCATGTCGCCCGGAACACGCCCAGTAATAATCATGAAGCACTGACTGAAATTCGCTTTTTTCAGCGATGCCGCGCCTATGACCTTGTCAACGGTGTTGTGGCGCCCAACG
>JBGOXQ010000097.1:0-7142 GCA_041479225.1 Bathyarchaeia archaeon | reverse complement strand
TAAGAACTACTGTTTGCATGAACTGCTTCCGATGTGTCGAGATGTGCCCCTATGAAGGCACGTTGAAAGTTAACTTTGCTGGAAAAACCGCGTTCAAATCACGTAACTGGTTAGAGCCTTCGACGTTGAATGAAGAAGTCTGATACATGCACTTAATTCTCCGTTTTTCCGTTTGCTTGCAGGAAGTTTAGCGGTTCTTTGCTTTGGCAATGTTGCTTTCGCTTATTCTGCGAAAGGTGCAAGCTTTAAATGGGTAAATATTCCATGTGGTTATATCAAAAATCAACGTGACTCGTACATGTCGGTTCTGCCTGACCCTAACCCGTACATCGGTGCTCTTGTGCTCGGGTTGTTTTCGGGAGTAGCATTTTGCACCGCCGCTTGTCTCCCTTACGTGACAAGTTATATTGCAGGTATTGGGGCAGGATTCCGAAAAGGAATGGTAGTCACCTCGACCTACAACATTGGACGCGTAGCTGCCTATGCAATGCTGGGTGCCCTTGTAGGCTTGCTAAAGTTATCCGTAAGTGATGAAGCCATCTTTTCTTACCAAAAATACTCGTTTCTTGCCTTAGGCGCCATATCTGTTGTCCTCGGCGTAAATGTTATCTGGAAAAGCAGGAAACCTTCTTGCATTAATTGCCCAGCTGCAGAGATTAAAGCACAAACTGGCAGAAGCAAGCTTTTTGGGCGATTCGATGTGGGTGCTTTCTCGCTGGGCTTATCTAGAGGATTGATTGTTTGCCCGCCTCTGATAGCGGTGTTGGCTTTCTCTGTGGCGTCAGCGGCGCCTCTGGATAGCTTTTTGCTTGCGGTGCTGTTCGGTGTGGGAACGGCTCTGTCGCCTTTGTTGCTGTTGATGGGAGGCGCCACTGGTTGGCTGCTTAATAAGGCGCCTCTGCTTCGAAAATGGATATCCATATCAGGAGGCGGAGTGCTTATTGCGCTGGGAATAAGTTCCCTAATAAGTGCAAGCACATTCACTTGGTAACAGAATCCAAGCAAGTAAATCTCAACCGTGCAGCGGAAACTAACTGCAAAGTGAGTGAGAAACCGAAATGAAAAACCAAAGCATAGAAAAAAAATACATGCCCGAATTGCCTCAGAGAGAAATTGAAGAAATCCAAAACACCGTCAAAGCGGCTTCCGTGAAAGTGATAGCTGACAACATAGAACGCATGAAGAAAACGTCGCCGAACCGACCCGCCGCCATGCAGTATTTCGATGAGATTTCGAACTTTTTCGGTCAACGCGAAAAGGAGATAATCGCGGAAAAAGCAAAAGGCAAGAAGGTAATCGGCTACTTCTGCATGTTCGCGCCCCTCGAACTGATTCTGGCGGCAGACGCCATTCCCGTTCGCGTTAATTCAGGGTGGTACGACACGTCGAAGCTTGGCGACCGAATCGTGCCTGTTGAAGTTTGTCCAGTCATACGCTCTACAATCGGCGCCAAAATGGTTGAGTTGTCTCCTTTCCTTGAGTTGAGTGATGCGGTAATCAGCACGTTGACATGTGACGGGATGACTAAGTTGAGCGAAATCCTGAGTGACTGCAAGAAAGTTTTGACTATGTCTCCGCCAAGAGTGAAAGATTCAGCTCAGTCGCTGCATTTGTGGAACCAAGAAATGAAAGCCATTAAAACCCAAATCGAAAAATTAACAGGTAACAAAATAACTCCCAAGAAGCTGCGTGCTGCAATAGAGACCATGCAAAGAGCAACGAAAGCTTTCCGCAGGTTGCAGGACCTCAGGAAAGGCAACCCCGTTATAATGGGTAGAGACGCCATGTTGGTAAATCAGACCAGCACTTGGGATGACATTAAACGGTGGACGGAGAAAACCGAAATTCTGTGTGACGAGCTTGAGAAGAGAGTGCAGCAGAAACAGTGGGCTTGTCCTCCAGACACTCCGAGAGTCGTCATCACGGGGACTCCGATGTTTTGGCCTGACAACTGGAAGCTTCCCACGCTGATTGAAGAATCTAACCCTCAGGGAGTACTTGTTGGTGATGAGCTTTGCTCAAGCGACAGGTTGCTGTATGACCCTGTGGGGGTGGATGAGTGGACAATGGATGATATGCTGAACGGCATATCTGAACGGTATCTGATGGCTTCCACGTGTCCCTGCTTCACTTCAAGCGACGGAAACGAAGACCGAATCAACTGGCTCATCAATAAAACCAAAGAGTTCAAGGCAAGCGGCGTAATCTACTACGTGGTTCGAGGCTGCATGCTATATGCTATGGAGTATACGCGAGTCAAAAAAGCCTTAGACAAACTGAACATTCCAGTTTACTACTTAGACACAGAGTATACTCGGGAAGACGT
This sequence comes from Bathyarchaeia archaeon, assembly GCA_041479225.1. Lineage (GTDB taxonomy): Archaea > Thermoproteota > Bathyarchaeia > Bathyarchaeales > Bathycorpusculaceae > JADGNF01. The sequence continues at coordinate 4,816 of JBGOXQ010000097.1, read as the reverse complement.
GGGGCAAATGAAAACGCGCGTTGAAGCCTTCTTGGAAATGCTCACGGCAAGAGTCGAAATCTAAAGGTGCACGGCATGATTACTGCAGGCATAGACATGGGCATCCAAACCGTGAAAGTTGTCATCATCAAAGACCGCACCATCATCGCCAGAACCAAAGCTTCCTCAGGATTCGAACCTACAAAATCTGCGGAAAAAGCCTTCGAAGAAGCCCTGAAAACCGCGAAAGCCTCACAAGCCGAGGTCAATCAGGTGTTGGCTACGGGTTCGGGCATGGATATGGCACCTTACTCCAACGGCACTGTTAGCATGATGGGCGCTGACGCGAAAGCGGGGGTTTTTCTCTTTCCCTCAGCTAGAACAATAATTGACATTGGTGCGGAGGAAGCACGCGCTGTCAAATGTGATGAGAAAGGCATCATGGTGGACTTTGTGCTTAACGAACGATGTGCAGCAGGCGCAGGCACCTTCATCGAAGCCATGGCAAGAGCTTTAGAAGTGAAGCTGGAAGACATGGGTCCGCTTTCGCTTAAAGCTAAACGCGCCAGCCCCATAAACGCCAGCTGTGTAATATTCGGAGAATCCGACGTCGTCACACTCATTCACCGTCAAGAACCTAAGCCTGAGATTGCCCGAGCGGTTTTTGACGCGATGGCTGACCGCATCTCCTCAATGGTGCACAGACTAGGCATTAACCCAGATGTCGTGTTGGCAGGCGGCGTCGCTAAAGATGTGGGTTTTATTGATTCTTTGAAGCGTAAACTCGGAATTAACCTCCTCATACCTGAAAACCCCGAATACACAGGGGCATTAGGCGCAGCACTCATCGCGGCAAGTCGCGTTAAGGGGACACAGAAATGACGCAAAATCCCAAAGACAAAAAAGAATTCTGGCGATGGCAAGAATACCACCGCGTTCTTCCCAACAAAAGCTGGAAAAACAAAGACGTAATCACCGCTGGCGTAGATGTCGGCTCCGTAGGCTCTAAAGCAACGATAATGATTGACGGCGACGTCTATTCGTGGGCTGTCATGCGCACTGGCTCCAACAGTCCAGATAGCGCTCAGAAAGTTTTCGATTGGGCAATCAAAGACACTGGACTAAAGCCAGATGACATCAAGTACACGGTTGGCACAGGATACGGAAGAGTAAACGTGCCCATGGCAAACAAAGCCATCACGGAAATTGCCTGCCACGCGAAAGGCGCAAACTACATCTGGGGACCTTCCGTCCGTACGATTCTGGATGTGGGTGGACAGGACATAAAGGCGATTCACTGCGACCAAACAGGCAGAGTAACCAGTTTTCTCATGAACGACAAATGCGCTGCAGGCACAGGCAGAGGCATGGAAGTCTTCGCTGACCTACTTCAAATCCCGATAGAAGAAATAGGCAAAGTCTCCTTAGCAATTGACGAGGAACCTCCCCCAGTAAGCTGCACTTGCGTTGCTTTTGCAAAAACCGAAGCCATGGGCATGCTGCGGAAAGGCTGGAGTAAAGAGAAAGTTTTAGCCGCGTATACTCGTGCCATGGCTATACGGATGGCGAACCTTGTTAACAGAGTTGGCTTGGAAAAAGAATTCGTCATCACAGGTGGGCAGTCAAAGAATATGGGCATAGTCTCTCGAATTGAGAACATCTTGGGCGTGAAGACTCTGCCGTCGCCTAACTGGCGCGAAGGCGGCTTAGACCCAATGATGGCTGGGTCTACAGGGGCGGCGCTGTTTGCTAAAGCGCTGTATCAGAAGGCGCAGGGCAGCTGAGGCATAAAAAGTGATAATGCATTATGGCTACACTGATGGTTCAGGCGAATACTACGTTATAATTGACTCGGACAAATGCAACGGCTGCGGAAAATGCGTGAAACAGTGTCCTGAGAGCGCGTTGGAAATGATAACTGAAATGATTGACCTTGAAGACAAAACCTTCGCCGCTGTGACGGAGCAGCACCGAAAGAAAATCCGCTACACCTGCGCCGCGTGCAAGCCAGCCGAAAAAAAGACATCGTGTGTATTAGCCTGCAGCCAGAAAGCCATCATTTGCGTATGGAAACCACTTTAGGAAAGAAAAATCGCCATTGATTCACCTTCTTTAGACACCGCAGACCTGCCAAAAACAAAGGTAGCTTTTCCAAACAGGTTTTGACTGCGAACAGCATCTTTGCAAAATCATATATACGCTCTGAGGACAAACATACGCTTCAGAAAGAGAACATGGAGAGAAAAAAATGTTAGAAAAATCATCTTATAAAGCAACAAAAATTCTGCGAAACAAGAAACTTCTTACTACCGCTTTAGCTCTGCTATTAGCTGCCACTTTGGTTATGGCTAACGTTAACTTTGCGAACGCAGTTGACACGCAATGGAACACCTTCCTGTTTGTGATGGTGTCACCCAACCCCATAGGCGTCGGTCAAACGATGCTCGTTACATTCCAACTCGACAAAGTTAACCCACTCTCAACAATAAGAACAAACCTCTTCGAAGGCTTCAGGGTATCAATCACTAAACCTGACAACACCACCGAAAACAAAGGACCTTACACTGCCTATTCAATGGGAGGCGCCTACTTCTACTACGTACCTGCGATGGAAGGCACCTACAAGTTCCAAGCGACTTTTCCTGGGCAATGGGCAAACGGATCATACACTAGTATAAGCACATTTGGCAATTGGCAAAACGTAACAGGTCAGCCGCTGATACATGAGAACCGCTATTATAAGCCCAGCACAAGTGATGTATTGAGCGTTACGGTGCAGCACGATCCAATACTGAACATCCCAAACGTTCCGTTACCCATAGACGAGTGGACGCGCCCCATATCTGCAGAAAACAAAGGGTGGGGTCAACTTGCTGACAACTGGCTCATGCTAAGCTACGATATCAACGGTCGATCTTTCTCCAACACAGCTTTTGCCCCTTACACTTCAGCGCCTAACAGCGCTCACATCCTCTGGAAACAACCGGTAACGTTCGGAGGCATAGTTGGAGGGAAATTTGGCGATGCTACTTACTATACGGGACTTTCGTACGAGCAATTCTATTTGCCCATGATTATCAACGGAAGAATTATCTATACTGACCATGGACCAACTTCAAACTCAGCTTTCGGCACCAGGTGTATCGACCTTAAGACAGGGGAAGATGTTTGGTACATAAACAACACCAGCATCAACTTTGCACAGACGTTCCTGTGGGATTCAGGTAACGAACATGGAGCACTTGCATACCTCTGGAGTACGACAGGAACGGGTTCGAACGGAACATGGTACATGTATGACGCATTCGCTGGAAGACAAATACTAACTGTAACTAACGTAACCTCAGGCACAACAATAATGGGTCCAAGAGGAGAAATCCTGTCCTATTCTATTCAAGGGGCAGGCGCAGGTCGACGACTCGTCATGTGGAACTCAAGCTTAGCCATCACAGGCCTTATTTCAGACACTTGGAGCCCTGCTTATCTGGGAACCATAAACGGAGCCAGAGGAGTTCAATGGAATGCATCGATACCTAACCTGCCAGGAACCCCCGCTATCTCGCTCATTGGCGAAGGTTACATATTCATGACGTTCGTTGACCAAACCATATATCCGCCCATCTACGAAGACATGGCTTTCCCTGCGACCCTGAACAAAGATTCTGCTGGTAACTACCCTGACTCTGTCAATTACATATGGTTCGTGAATCGAACAAACCTTGAAACTCACTTCCCCACAGTGACGCGAAACATACTAGGCGGCATCTATGCGCGATGGGACCAAGCTAAAATGGTTACTCACGGCTACAACATTGCCACCGGAGAGGAAATCTGGGTAACTGACCCTGTTCCAATGGGTTGGGGACTGTTCAACCAAGGTCTACAGCTAGCTTATGGCAAAATGTTCTGGGCAAGCTACGATGGACACTTGCGAGCCTATAACGCTAACGACGGAACCCACGCTTGGGACTACTACATGGGAAACGCAGGCTTTGAGAATGCATATGGAACTTGGCCAACCTATGGCTTCACCGTTGCAGACCACAAGATATTCATAACGAATGATGAACACTCACCCGACTCAGTTCCATGGAGAGGTGCCAAACTAACCGTTCTCAACACAGAAACCGGGGACCTCGTCTGGGCAATAGATGGAAGACTACGACACACAACCATTGCAGATGGAATTGCTACAGCATTTAACATCTATGACAACCAGATTTACACTTTCGGTAAAGGACCCAGCAAGACCACAGTCTCAGCACCATCAGCAGGCGTCATGACAGGAAAAAGCATAGTGATTACTGGCATGATAACTGATCAGACACCAGCGTCAAAAGACACACCAGCTATTTCTGATGCAGCCATGGGCGAATGGATGGCGTATTTGCACATGCAAAAGGAAATTCCTGCAAACGCAACTGGAGTTCCAGTGAAAATTATGGCCACTGGTCCTGACGGCACAACAACCACGCTTGGCTCGGTAACGAGCGAAGTAAGCGGCTCTTTCGGTTTCAAATGGACCCCGTCGGTCGCTGGCATGTATAAGATCACTGCGGTCTTTGAAGGCTCCAACTCTTACGACAGTTCTTATGCAGACACTTTCGTGGTTGTAGACACGACACCCTCCGCCTCACCAACAAGTAGTGCAACCCCCGCACCGACAGCCCCTCACGATCTCGATCCCTGCGAATCCGCTCGAACAGCTCCACTCTGGAACCCATCCCTCCTGCAACCTCCGATCCGTGCTCGACAAAGCACAGACCGTCCGGTCGCGGTCGGACGGAAGTGGGGCCAAATCAGGCCGTCACAGTGGGGCCAACTCAGGCCGTCAAAC